>RFIR01000014.1 GCA_003695135.1 Alphaproteobacteria bacterium
CTCTTGGGCATGGGCGACATGCTCTACATGGCCGGCGGGGCGCGCATCACCCGCGTCCATGCGCCGTTCTGTTCCGATGAGGAGGTCGAACAGGTGGTGGCGCATCTCAAGCTCACCGGCGCGCCCGACTATGTGCCGGGCGTGGTCGAAGGCCCCGACAGCGAGGTGGAAAGCGAGATCGACCAGGTGCTGGGGCTGGGCGGAAACACCTCGGGCGAGGATGCGCTCTACGATCAGGCCGTCGCCATCGTCGCGCGCGACCGCAAGTGCTCGACCTCCTACATCCAGCGCAAGCTCGCCATCGGCTACAACAAGGCCGCAAGGCTGGTGGAACAGATGGAGGATGAGGGCGTGGTCAGCCCCGCCAACCAGGTCGGCAAGCGCGAGGTGCTGATCCCGGAGCGGTAGGGCAGGGGCAGTCAGGGGCGCAAGGGGCCGCATCGTCGGAACCTGGCTGCGGATCGCGACTTAAGTATTTGGACCAAGAAGAAGTCCCTGCGTTCCCGGTCACGGAAACCCCGCGACAACCCGGTGCAACCCGACCGGCGACAGCGTGTCTCACCCTGCCGATCGCCCATCCTCATGAACGATCCTGAAGAGCCCCGTTACGCCGCGGCGGATCGAGCGGGGCCGGACCCATCCCAAACCGGGCGGGCTTCTTCTTGGCAAAAATACTCGAGGAGGCAGGCCTGCCCCGATCCCGTCGCCACCCATCCGGATGCGCCGATTCCTTCCGGCTGGCCCGCCTCAGGCCGACACCCGCTCCAGCCCGTAGGGTGCGCATTCATGGCGCACCCAGGTTCACGGCGCTCCCTTGCGATGCGTGGCGGGGCAAGGCGTGACGGTGCGCCATGAATGCGCAACCTGCAGTGTCATTGTTGATCGGGGAGTCCCCTGCGAAACTCCACCGATCATACCCGGGCGGTCCGCTGGGGCGCCACGAAATCGTGGTGCCACGGACGTGTTTGCCGTTTTCACTGACAGAGCGCCCCTCGTCCGGTCTGAATCGAGCCTGAGCCGCGGTCCCGCCCGGGCGTCAGCCCGGGCATGCGCCCGCCCGCCCCATGGCGGGCGCATTCGCGCCCACCCGGGCGGCCGCATGCTGTGCCAGGAAACTTCAACGATGCCCTGGCGTGTCGACAGGTTCGAACGGCGGGCTTTAACGGATATCCCGCCCGGCCCGAAAGCATGAACATTCTCTGGCGCCCGCCTCAGGCGGACGCCCGTTCCAGCCGGTGAAAGAGATGGGTGAAGGTCGCCACGCCCAGGATCGGGATGACGAGGTTCAGCACCGGCACCGAAAGCGGGATCGCCATCAGCACCCCGGCGGTCCAGATCGGGATCAGGTTGCGCCGGCGCAGCGCCTTCGCCTGCTCGGGCGTCAGGCGGCGCAGCGCGATCATCTGGAAATACTCGCGCCCCAGAAGGAAGCCGTTGACCAGCCAGAACACGAAGGGCGCCAGCGGGCCGGAGAACAGATAGAAGACCAGCCCGACCAGATTGGCCACCAGCATCAGTCCGAAGAAACCCAGCGCATCGGCCAGCGTCTCCATGATCGACAACGGGCGGACGGGCGGCAGATGCGGGTAATGGCGCGCCTCGACCGCCTCGACGATCTCGTCGAGAAAGATGCCGATGAACACGGCCGCGACCGGAAACATCAGGAAGGCCGAGGCGAGGACCACCGCCGCCAGGCCCAGCCCGGCCAGCGGCGCGCCGAGCGAGATCTCGCCCAGCCAGGGCAGGGTGAAGCTCCAGTCCGGCAACAGCGAGACCAGCCAGCCGGCACCGAACCAGATGGCGACCAGCAGCGCCACGGTCAGCGCCAGCGCCTTGAGCAGCACCCTGAGGAATCTGGGATCGACGCTCTGCGCCAGCGCGCGGGCGAAATCGGCGAAGATCACGCGCTCACCCAGTCGGTGATCGCGGCGATGTCGGGCCGCTCGCGCTCGGCCGGCACCACGGTCTCGGTGCCGATATGGACGAAGCCGGCGACGAATTCCTCCGCCCCGCAGCCGAGGAGGTCGAGGAAACCGCGATCATGCGCCGGCCAGCCGGTGATCCAGTTCGCGCCCCAGCCGCTGGCCAGCGCCGCATTGAGCAGCGACAGGCAGACCGCCCCGGCCGACAGCGTCTGTTCCAGCAGCGGGATCTTGCGAGAGGGCTTCGGCGAGACCACCACCGCCACGATCAGCGGCGCATTGGCGAAATTGGCCCGCGCCTTCTCGATGTCGCCCTCGGGCTTGTCCAGCGCGCGGCCGCGGGCCTCGACCGCGCGGGCCAGACGCTGCAGCGCATCGCCGCTCAGCACCAGAAAGCGCCAGGGAACCAGCATGCCGTGATCGGGACTGCGCGCCGCCGCCTCGAGCAGGCCTTCGATTTCGGTGCGATCGGGCGCCGGCGCGCTCAGCGTCCGGGCCGAGCGCGACCGGCGCGTGCGCAGGAAATCGAGTACTTCGGGCCTTGGCTGGGGCATGGGCGGCATCCTGACGGGCGCTGGGGGTCCCGCCTATCTCGGAGCCGGTGCCGGCGCTGTCAAGATGTCCGGCCCGGCCCTCAGGCCAGCAGGCCCGGATCGGCGCCCATGTCGAGATGCGGGAAGACCACGCGCTCGATATCGGCGCTGTCCAGCCCGTAGAGCCCGCGCAGGAGCCAGCCCAGCGACCGGCGCACATCCTGGGTCGGGCGCAGGTCGCGGTCTTCCAGCAGATCCGACGGCCCCAGCCCCGGCCACTCGCCATGCACCTTGGCACCCGACAGCGCGCCGCCGGCCAGCAGCATCGCCCCGCCGGTGCCGTGATCGGTCCCGCGCGAGCCGTTCTCGCGCGCGGTGCGGCCGAATTCGGTGACCGCGACCACCGCGGTGCGCTTCCAGTTCGCGCCCAGCCCCTTGTGCAGGGCCAGCACCGCGGCCGAAAGCTGGTCCATCGCGCGCTTGAGCGAGATTTCCTGCGCGCGATGGGTGTCCCAGCCGCCGATCGAGAAGGCGGCGATGCGGGTGTCGCGGTTGAGCTGCGTGGCGGCATAGGCGGCGAGCCGGCGCACGCCGCGCCTGGCGGGCAGATCGCCCAGATCCTCGTCGGCCAGCATGAGCGCCTGGTGAAGCGCCTCCTGATAGACCGGCTGGCCGGTGTAGATCTTCTCCAGCAGCGTACGCGCCTGCGCCGACAGCGGCACCTTGGCATCGGGCGTCCAGGAGGAGACCTCGGTCTTGCCGTCGAGCAGCAGCATGTTCTCCTGCCCGACCGAGAAGGCGGTGCGCATGTCGGCGCCGGGGATCAGCCCGACCGCACGGTTCAGCCAGCCATCGCGGCTCGGGAGCATGCTGCCATCGGGCGAATAGCCGCCGTTCTCCAGCAGGTCCTGCCCGTCGAAATGGCTGCGCTTGCCACGATAGGGGGTGCTGACCGCATGCACGAAGGCCAGCTCGCCCGCCTTCCACAGCGGGGCCAGCGCCGTCATGGCCGGATGCAGGGTGAAGAAGCCGTCGAGATCATGCCCGCGCGCGCCCTGCAGCAGCGTGGGGCGCATGGTGGCGAAGGCCTTCTCGCCCATGGGCCGGACCAGATCCAGCCCGTCCATCGCCCCCCGCAGGATGATGACGACAAGCCGGTTCTCGCCCGGCGCGCGCGCCAGCGCGACCGGCGTGATCAGCGGGCTCGCCGCCGCGCTGCAGCCCAGCGCCAGGCCGCCGCCCAGAAAGCCGCGACGGGAGAGCGGGAAATCTTCGGTCATCTCGGCACCTCAGCGGTGATTGAATTCGGGCGAAAGCAGGGTCAGCACGATGCCTTCCCAGCGCTGCTCGGCCGCTGCAACCGCCCAGCGCAGGCCGGGACCGGCGGCGGGGCCGAGCACGGTGTCGAGGAAATCGCGCGGGTCGATGTCGCGCGCCCCGCGCTGCGCCACCGCCCGGGCGAAGGCGATGCGCGCGGCCAGACCCTGCGGGGTGATCCACGCCTCCTCCTCCTCCGGCCAGCCATTCGGGCCGGGCGGCGCCATCAGGCGCTGACCCATGCGGTTGAGATGGCCGAAGCAGAATTTCCCCAGCTTCTCGCCATTGCCAAGCGGATGATCGTCCGTGCCGGCACCGACCCCGCGCAGCGCGGCGACGAGAAAGTCGAAGGGCTGGCGCGTCTTGGCAAACTCCGGCACCCAGGCGCCGGGATGGCGCAGCAGCGCGTCATAGACTGCCATCAGATCGCCGCCCGTCTCGTTCCACGCCGCCTCGACCGCGGCGACGTGATCGGGATCGGGGGTGTCGGAGACGAAATGGACCACCAGCTTGCGCGCGATGTGGCGCGCGGTGTCGGGATGGATGGCGAGATCGGCCAGCGCGCGACGCGCATCCTCGGGCGAGGCGACGGCGCCGCCATAGTCGCGGCCCAGAACATGCTCGGCCCCCGGCTCGGCGAAGCGCGGCACGAAGCGGGTGCCTTGTTTCAGATCGGCAGTGTAGCCGGTCAGAAGCTCGGCAAACTCGCGCACATCCTTTTGGGTGTACTGCCCGTCGACGCCCAGCGTGTGCAGCTCCAGGATCTCGCGGGCCAGATTCTCGTTCAGCCCGTTGACCCGGCGACGCCTGCGTGCGGCGCGGGTGCTGGGTCCGATCGAGATGTTCTGGTTGAGATAGAAGATCATCGCCGGGTGCAGTTCCGCCGCGATCAGCAGATCGGCGAACCGCCCGGCGATGTTGGGCCGGATCGCCTTCTCGACGTGATGCGGGGCGGTCAGGACCAGCATAGCGCCGCGCGCCGAGACGGTGAAGTGATCGGCCCAGAAGCTGACCAGACGCTCGCGGAACCCGTGCGGCGACAGGATCGGCGTCAGCACCCGGCGCACCAGCATCGGGATGCGCAGGCCGCGCACCTCCTTCATCGCCGCATCGCGCATCTCTTCGGCGCCATCCTCGCCCTTGCGCATCGAGCGGCCGGCATCGCGGCGCTTGCGGGCGATCTCGAGGATCCGCTCCAGCCCCGGCATCTCCGGCTCGTCGACGCTGATCGGCCGGGTCACGCTGGCCAGCAGGCCCTCGCGATCCTCGGCGATCTGCTGGCCGGGCCGGAATCCGTACCCGAAGCGGAGTGCGGCGATGGTGGCCCTGTCCACGCTCATTCTCGTCTATCCCCTGTACTGGCGGCTCGGCCGGTGTGGCACCGGGACCGGTGCCGGGCATCGTGAAACAGAACGCCGGGCGCGGTCCATTCCGTCGCTCATGCCTTCTCCGACCCGGGTTTCAGCGCCCTGACCCCGGCGGAGCGGACGGCCACGAACTGCTTGAGCAGGTCGAACCAGAACTGCGCACCCAGCGTCACCAGCGCGGCCATGGCGAGCCAGGACAGGACGCTGACGATTCCCTCGCGCCAGTCGACGAAGCCGCAATGGAACGGCCCGCCTTCCTGCGGTTCGCCCGCCGCGTTGCAGCGCGCCCAGCCGGTCGGCACCCCCGTCGCCTCCAGCGCCGCGCGCCTGGCCGCGATCTCGCCCTTCACCGCCGCGCTCCAGGCCACGAGATCTTCCGGGCCGAGCTGTTCTGTGGCGCCCAGACCCATACGCGCGCGCACCTCATCGAGCGTGTCGAACTCGGCCACCGCCTCGGCCTCGGCGACCAGCCGGGCGCGCAGACCCTCATCGGCCAGCAGCTGCTCGCCTATGGCAAAGAGGTTGGTATTGGTGAACCCGACCAGAGCCAGCCCGATGAAGAACAGCACGAATTTGGCGCGCCGGACATACCAGCCGGTCACCCGCTCCATCGCCGCATCGAACCATTGCGCGATGGCCGCCTCGGCCCCGGCGGCGCCCGCCTCGATGCCGGCCAGAACCGCCGCTAGCCGCCGGTGGATGTCCGAGGCGGTGCCGTTGCGCTCCAGCCGGTGCATTTCCTCCACGATCGCGGCCGGCGACTTGCCCGCCAGCCCCAGCCCGTCCAGCAGCGCGGAGGCAAAGATCTTCGGGTCGATATAGGACGGATCGCGCTTGCCAGGTGAGTCCGCCGCCGGGGCAGGGAAGCCGAAGCCGGGCCCGCGCAGGCTGTCGATCAGCGGGCTTTTCCAGATCGTTCCGAACTTCTCGCCCACCAGCCGCGCCACCCCGGCCCTCAGCGCCCGCGACCGCCAGCTGAACAGCCCGGCCAGCACCTCCTGCACCGCGCTGGCCAGCAGGCTGAAGATCAGAACGGTGAAGATCAGCCCCAGCGCCACGTCGAGATAGACCATGCCGGTCATGACGAGCCCTCCGCGCAATTGCAACCTTCGCGAGCATAGCAGCCACGGCGTGACCTGTCGCCACCCGGCTCGCGGGCAGGCGGGTTTTGTGGCACCCTGTCGGGGCCGGGACAATGAGTCGCAAAGGGGAAGGGATGCCGGGCAGGCGGCAGATGATGGCGGGCATGGCCGCGTTCGCGCTAACCGCGCTGCCGGCCCGCTCCGCCCTGATTCAGAGCCGGTTCGAGGGCATCGGCCAGCGCTTCCTGTGGGTGAAACAGGCCGGGCGGTGGGAGGAGCTGCAGACCGCCTTTCGCGACGCGGAAGGGCGGCTGATCGAGGACGGGCTGCGCTACCTGTCCTGGATCTTCCGCGACTGGAAGGATCACGACACCGGCATCTGGATGGATTACCGGCTGTTCGACCTGCTCGCCGCCATCCAGACCGAGGCGACGATCGAGGCCGATTTTCCGGTGCGCATCACCCTGACCTCGGGCTACCGCACCGCCCGGCGCAACCGCAGGATCGAGGGCGCGGCCTTCAACTCCCAGCACATTCGCGGCCGGGCGGCCGACATATCGCTGACCGGCATCCCGCATGCGATGACCGCCCGCATCGCCGACCGGCTCGGCGCCCACGGGCTGGGACGCTATGCGCATTTCACCCATGTCGATGTCGGCGACCCCGGCCGGCGCTGGTGACGCGGGGCGGCATTCGGACGACCGCCGACGCCCGGCCCCGCTCCGCCACCGCCGCGTCACATTGTGATCGGAATTACACCCTATGGCGAGACTCGCCGCTATGTTACAGTGACCGAACGTGAAGACATGAGGTATGACATGATCAGGATTGCACTTGCCGCGCTGGCGCTGATGCTCGTGGCCACGACGGGTTCGGCCCGGACGCTGGAAAGCCGCAAATACGGCACATGGCTCTATGAATACGTCGCCTTCAGTGGCTGGCGCGCCTGCCAGGCCTCGCGGAACTATTCCAACGCCACATTCCGAATCCGGTTCGTCAACAACCGCATGGATGTCATCTTCCGTCGCAACGATTTCCGCTATCGCTGGAACGCCAGGGTCGGCACCAGCCGCATCCGCGTCGGCGGGCGGACCTATCGCCTGGCCACCGTCACGCCGCGCCGCTCCGGCAGCCGGTATGCGCGGTCCAGGACCCTGATCATGACCGTGCGCGACCGCGACTACCGCTCGTTCTTCAATGCGGTCAAGCGCGCGCGCAACCTGCGTGTCACCGTGCCGGGCGGCCGCACCTTCCCGGTCGATCTGCGCGGCAGCGCCAGGGCGCTGAACCGGGCGCTGCGCTGCTGGCAGACCCGGCGCACGGGCGGCTGATCCCGCAAAGGGCTTGCGAAGGGGTGCGCCGACACCCCTTCACCCCCGCCGGCAGGCTTGCTAGAGACGACCGCGCTGACACCATCATGCGCGGTATCCATCCATGAAGTTCACCCTGTCCTGGCTGCGGGACCATCTCGACACCACTGCCGGCGCCGCCGAGATCGCCGAGGCGCTCACCGATATGGGGCTGGAGGTGGAGGCGGTCTCCGACCCGGCCGAGACGCTGGGCGCCTTCACCATCGTCCGCGTCATCGAGGCCATGCCGCACCCCGATGCCGACCGGCTGCGCGTGTGCCGGGTGGAGACCTGGCCGCAGGGTCCCGACGCCGCGCCGGCCGAGGTGCAGGTGGTCTGCGGCGCGCCCAATGCCCGCACCGGCATGATCGGCGTGTTCGCCCCGCCCGGCACCCATATCCCCGGCACCGGCCTCGATCTGAAACCCGGCGTGATCCGCGGCGTGGAATCGAACGGGATGCTGTGTTCGGAACGCGAGCTGATGCTTTCGGACGACCATGAAGGCATCATCGAGCTGCCCGCCGACGCCCCGCTCGGCAGCCGTTACATCGACTATGCCGGGCTCAACGATCCGGTGATCGAGATCGCGGTGACCCCCAACCGCCCCGATGCGCTGGGCGTGGCCGGCATCGCCCGCGATCTGGCCGCGCGCGGGCTGGGGCGGCTGATCACCCCTGCGGTAACGCCGGTTCCGGGCGGCTTTCCCTGCCCGGTCACCGTGCGCATCGACGAGGACGTGCTGCCCCGCGGCTGCCCGATCTTCGCCGGCCGGCTGATCCGCGGGGTGCGGAACGGCCCGTCGCCGGACTGGCTGCGGCGGCGCCTCCGGGCGATCGGCCTGCGCCCGATCTCGGCGCTGGTCGACATCACCAACTTCGTCACCTTCGACCGCGCCCGCCCCCTGCACGTCTTCGATGCCGACCGGCTGCAGGGCGGGCTGCGGGTGCATTTCGCCAAGGGTGGCGAGCGGATCACCGGCCTCGATGACAAGGAATACACGCTTGAGGCCGGCATGATCGCCATCTCCGACGAGTCCGGCCCCGAAAGCATCGCCGGCGTGATGGGCGGCGCGGCGACCGGCTGCACTGAGGAGACGGTGAACGTCTTCCTCGAAAGCGCCTACTGGGATCCGGTGATGATCGCCCAGACCGGGCGCAAGCTGAAGCTCCACACCGATGCGCGCTATCGCTTCGAGCGCGGCGTCGATCCCGCCTTCACACCGGCCGGGCTGGAGCTCGGAACGCGCATGATCCTCGATCTTTGCGGCGGCGAGGCCTCCGAGCCGGAGATCGCCGGCGCGGTGCCCGATACCGCGCGCAGCTACCGGCTCGATCTCGACCGTACCCGGCGGCTGGTCGGGCTCGATGTGCCCCCGCCCGAACAACGCCGCATCCTGCAGGCGCTGGGTTTCGGCGTGAAGGATGCAGACGGCGCCATGCAGGTATCGGTGCCGAGCTGGCGGCCCGATGTGCAGGGCGAGGCCGATCTGGTCGAGGAGATCGCCCGCATCACCTCGCTGAGCGGGCTGAAAGGCCAGCCGCTCGCCCGGCCCGTTCCAGGCGTCACCCCGGTGGTGCTGACCCCGGCGCAGCGCCGCGCGGCGCTGGTCCGGCGCGGGATGGCCGCGCGCGGGCTCGTCGAATGCGTCACCTATTCTTTCATCTCCGAACGCGCGGCCGAGCTTTTCGGCGGCGGCGGCGATGCGGTGCGGCTCGACAACCCGATCTCGTCCGAGATGACGCATATGCGTCCCGATCTGCTGCCCGGCCTCTTGGCGGCGGCGGCGCGCAATCAGGCGCGCGGCGCGAATCGCCTGGCGCTGTTCGAGGTCGGCCCGGTGTTCCATGGCGGCCAGCCGGGCGAGCAGAGCACCCAGGCCGCCGCGCTCCGCGTGGGCGACAACTTGCCGCGCAACGCCTTCTCGCCCAGCCGTCCTGCCGACGCCTTCGACGCCAAAGGCGATGCCGAGGCGCTTCTCGCCGCGCTCGGCGTGCCGGTCGAACGGCTGATGGTGCTGCGCGACGATCTGCCCGGCTGGATGCATCCGGGCCGCGCGGCCTGGCTGTCGCTGGGGCCGAAGAACCGGCTGGCGCTGATCGGCGAGCTGCACCCGAAGGTGCTGGAGGAGATGGATGTGAAGGGGCCGGCGGTGGCAGCCACGCTTTATCTCGACCGCGTGCCGCAGCCGCGCAGCCGCGCGACCGGCCGTCCGGCGCTGCGCGCCTCCGACTATCAGGCGGTGGAGCGTGACTTCGCCTTCGTGCTCGATGCCGGGGTGCCGGCCGGCGAGGTGCTGCGCGCCGCGCGCGGGGCCGACAAGACCCTGATCGCCGATGTCGAGCTTTTCGACATCTTCGAGGGCGCGGCGGCCGAGGCCCAGCTCGGCCCGGGGCGCAAGTCGCTCGCTGTCGGCGTGCGCCTGCAGCCGATGGACCGCACCCTGACCGATGCCGAGATCGAGGCGGTCGGCGCGCGCATCGTTGCGGCGGTGAAAAAGGCCACCGGCGGGGTGCTGCGTGGCTGAGGGTGCGGCCCTCATCTCGCGGCTCGCCCGCGGCGGACCACACTGGCTTGTGTTCTATGCGCTGATCCTCGCCGCCTGGGCGGTGGTCTGGCTGATGGGCAGCCCGGCCCCCGATCTGCCGGGCCTCGCCGCGCTCGATCCCGAATTCTGGCGCGCGCTGTGCTCGGTCGATCCGGCCGAGAGCGGCTTTGCGCCGGTGGCGGCGATGTGGGGGCTGATGGTGGTGGCGATGATGCTGCCCTCGCTGATGCCGGCGCTGGCGGTGCTGGAGGATCTCGGCCATGCCCGCGCCGCCGGCCCGCGCGCCATGCCGCTGTTCGTCACGGGCTATCTGATCGTCTGGGGTACGCTGGCGCTGCTCGGCGCCGCGCTGCAGCTGCAGCTTTCCCGTGCCGGGCTCCTCGGCGCCGACGGCACGCTGCTCTCGCGCGCGGCCTCGGCCGGGCTGCTGGCGCTCGCCGGGCTCTACCAGTTCAGCAGTCTCAAGGCGGCCTGCCTGTCGCAATGCCGCGCGCCTCTGGGCTTCTTCCTGCAGCACTGGGCGCAGGGCGATCGGGCCATGGTCGCGATGGGGCTGCGCATGGGCGCGGTCTGCGCCGGCTGCTGCTGGGCGCTGATGGCGCTGGCCTTCGTCGGCGGGACGATGAGTCTTGCCTTCATGGGGCTGGCCACGTTTATCATGTTCACCGAGAAACTGCCGGGGATCGGTCGCTGGATCACCCGGCCTCTTGGCGTGCTGTTGCTGCTGCTGGCGGCAGGGCAGCTCGCCGGAGCGTTCTGAGAGAGGATTGGCCATGGCGAAAGCCACCGTGAGCAAGAAGGCCGCCAGGCAGAAGCCGATCCGCCTGCGCGGCAGTGTGTCGAGTCGCCTGCCACAGGCATCGGAAAGCCCGGCGCCGGCGCATGAGACCGGCTGGGCGATGAAGGGCGAGCTGGTGCTCAACTGCAATTGCACCGTCTTCTGCCCCTGCGTGATCAGCCTCGGCAAGCACCCGCCGACCGAGGGCCATTGCCAGACCTGGGGCGGCATCCGCATCGATGAGGGACATTTCGACGGCGAGGATCTCTCCGGCCTCAATCTCGGCCTCTTGATCGAGATCCCGGGGCTGATGGCGCGCGGCGGCTGGAAATGCGCCGCCTTCATCGACGAACGGGCCTCCGACGCCGCCTTCGAGGGGCTCAAGAAGATCATGACCGGTCAGGCCGGCGGCACCACCGGGCTGTTCCAGATCCTGGTGGCCGAATTCCTCGGCGCCGAGCGTGCGCCGGTCAGCTACGAGGTTGACGGCAAGACCCGCCGCATCACCGTGGGCCGCAAGATCCAGGGCGAGATCGTGCCGGTGCCGGGCCATGATCCCGACCGCGATCTGGTCGTGACCAACACCCAGTACTGGATGGGTCCCGACGTCACCGTCGCCACCGCCCGCAAGGGCCGCGTGCGCGCCTTCGGCCGGGTGTGGGATTTCGAGGGCCGCTCGGCGGAAATCGTGAAGATCGACTGGGGCGGCCCGGCGCACTGAGCCGCGCCCTGCCGCCCGCTCGCGAAAGGTCCGGCCGATGGTCGAGTTTGCACCCTCCGCCCGCCTGCGCCGCACGCCGTTTTCAGCCGGGGTCGAAGCGGCCGGCGTCAGCGCCTATTCCGTCTACAACCACATGCTGCTGCCCTGCGCCTTCGCCGGGCTGGTCGAGGATTACCGGCATCTCAAGCGCGCGGTGCAGCTCTGGGACGTTGCCTGCGAGCGGCAGGTGGAAATCCGCGGCCCCGATGCCGGACGCTTGATGCAGATGCTCACCCCGCGCGATCTCTCCCGCGCCGCGCCCTCGCGCTGCCTCTATGCGCCGGTGGTGGACGGGCGGGGCGGGATGCTCAACGATCCGGTGGCGCTGAAGCTCGACGAGGACCGCTGGTGGCTGTCGATCGCCGACAGCGACCTGCTGCTCTGGGCCAAGGGCGTGGCGCAGGGCGCGGGGCTGAGGGTGGAAGTGTTCGAGCCCGATGTATCGCCGCTCGCCGTGCAGGGGCCGAAGGCCGACGCGCTGATGGCGCGGGTCTTCGGCGAGGCGGTGACCGGCCTGCGCTTCTTCGGCTGCGGCCGCTTCGGTTTCGCAGGCCACGATCTGCTGATCGCGCGCTCAGGCTATTCAAAGCAAGGCGGCTTCGAGATTTACGTCACGCCCGGTGAGATCGGCATGGATCTGTGGCAGGCGCTGATGGCGGCCGGGCGCGATCTCGATGTGCGCGCCGGCTGCCCCAATCTGATCGAACGCGTCGAGGGCGGGCTTCTGAGCTACAATGCCGACATGGACATCTCCAACACCCCGCATGAATGCGGGCTGGGGCGCTACTGCAACGGCGCCAATCTGCCCGGGGTGATCGGCGGCGCGGCGCTGATGCGAGAGGCCGAAACAGGACCGCAGCGGCAGATCCGACCCATCGAGATCGCCGCCGAGGCGCTGCCGCCGCTGACCGCACACTGGCCGCTGATGGCCGATGGCGCGCGGGTGGGGCAGGTGACTTCGGCCGCCTTCTCGCCCGATTTCGGGGTGGGCGTGGCCATCGGCATGGTTAACAAAAGCCACTGGACGCCCGGCACGGCGCTGGTGGTGGAGACGCCGCAGGGCGACCTGCCCGCGGTGGTACGCGAGAAATTCTGGAACTGACGGGCAAGGAGGGGGACGCGATGTTCAGGGCGCTGGTGGTTGAAAAGGATGCAGAGGGCAAGACCCGCGCGGCGGTGCAGGAGCTCGACGAGACCCGCCTGCCCGAAGGCGATGTCACCGTGGCGGTGGAATATTCCACGCTGAACTACAAGGACGGGCTCTGCATCGGGCCGGGGGCGGGGCTGGTGAAGAGCTATCCGCATGTGCCGGGGATCGATTTCGCCGGCACGGTGGAGAGCTCGGACGATCCGCGCTACGCCCCCGGCGACAGGGTGGTGCTGACCGGCTGGCGGGTGGGCGAGATTCATTGGGGCGGCTATGCGCAGAAGGCGCGGGTCAGGGCGGACTGGCTGGTGCCGCTGCCCGAGAGGCTGAGCACGCGTCAGGCAATGGCGGTGGGCACGGCCGGTTTCACCGCCATGCTGGCGGTGATGGCGCTGGAGGATCACGGGCTGGAGCCGGGCAAGGGGCCGGTGCTGGTGACCGGTGCCGCCGGCGGCGTCGGCTCGGTGGCCACCGCAATCCTCGCCCATCTCGGCCATGAGGTGGCAGCGGTGACCGGGCGGCCGGAGGCGGCGGACTATCTCCGCGGGCTCGGCGCCAGCGCGATCGTGCCTCGCGAGGAGCTCAGCGAGGTCACCCGCAAGCCGCTGGAAAGCGAGCGCTGGGCGGGCTGCGTCGATGCCGTTGCCGGGGCCATGCTGGGCCGGGTGCTCAAGCAGATGAAATACGGCTGCTCGGTCGCCGCGATCGGGCTCGCCGGCGGTGCGGCGATCGAGGGGGCAATGATCACCCCCTTCATCCTGCGCGGGGTCAATCTGCTCGGCATCGATTCGGTGATGCAGCCCTATGACAACCGCCTGCGGGCCTGGAAGCGCATCGTCACCGACCTGCCCCATGACAAGCTGGAGGCGATGGTCGAGCCGGCGACGCTGGCCGATCTGCCCGAGCTTGGCCGGGCGATCCTCAAGGGCGCGGTGCGCGGCCGGGTGGTGGTCGACGTCAACGCCTGACCGGCGACGAAATACTATTCAGCGGCCGGCCCGTTCCGGGCCGAAGATCCTTCAGCCTGCCCGCAAGCGGGCAGGCGGCGGGTGCCGGTGACGAGGGCGGTCCGATCCGCCCGGCCATACGCATTTGGTAGCGGTGGAGATTCTGCCGGGAAGGCCGGCAGGGCCGGCCGTTTTCGAGCATGTCTGCGATTCTGCCCCCGTCAAGGCTTCCCGCTGGCGCGGCGCGCGTGCCGCGCGGCCTTGACCGGTGCAGAATCGCGGGGGGGGGCCAATCGCGGGGGCCGGTCGGGGGCTACCGCCCCGGGCGGTAGATGGTGCCGAAGACGTAATCCCACAGCGGGCTGGTCACGCCGAAATTCACCGTCTCGTCGCGATGGTGATGGATGCCGTGATGACGCCGGACATAGCGCCCGATGCGCGAGGTCACCGGCAGCTGGTGACAGGCGAAATGCACGTATTCATAGGCCGCATAACCCAGTGCCGCCCCTGCGATGGTGGCGAGAGAGAAGGCCAGCGAATAGCCCGTCGCCAGCGATGCCGCGAGGCCGAGAACCGCGAGCGGAATGCCGAAGCTGTGCTTGACGCTGACCACGTCGTCGGGATCGCCCGGATCGTCGTGATGGCTGCGATGGCCGGGCAGGGCGCGCCGCACCGCCTGCCAGCGCGGCGCCTTCGGCTCCCAGTGCAGCAGGTAGCGGTGCATCAGATATTCCAGAAAGCTCCACCACAACAGCCCGTGGACGAGCCCCAGCAGCACCGGCAGCACCGCATAGCCGCCGGTTGCAAGGGCGAGTGTCACCAGTATGGAGGCCGCGGGCAGGAAGGTCAGGCGGACGCGCGCGAGATCGGGATGGTCGAGCTGGAAGAGATAGCGCGCTTCGCTGCCGGCCATGCTCGCCCTTTCCCGGTTGTCCGCCGCTGCCATGCGCGCTCGTAATAGGCCGGACAGGTTCGCGGATCAAGCCGTGCCGATTGCCTCGCCCCTTCCGGCTCGGCTAGGCTCGCCACCGGCCGCGGCGAGGATACCGACCGATGACATCCCGGCTTGCGACGGGGGCGCTTGCGCTCGGCCAGACGCTGGTCTGGGCCGGGCTCTACTACATCTTTCCGGCCCTGCTGGTGCGGTGGGAGGACGATTTCGGCTGGGGCCGGGCCGAGACGGCGCTGGGCATGACCGTGGCGCTGATCGTCTCGGCCCTGGCCGCGCCGCTGGCCGGGCGGATCATCGACCGTGGCCGGGCGCCGGTGCTGATGGCGGGCGCGGCGCTGCTGGGGGGGGCGGCGCTGGTGCTGCTCACCCGCATCGAGAGCCTCTGGCAGTTTCATGCGATCTGGGCGGTGATCGGGCTGGCCATGGCCGGTTGCCTCTACGAACCCTGCTTCGCCGCCATCACCCGGGCCGGCCCGGCCCGGGCGCGGCGGCGCATCACCGCGGTGACGCTGGTGGCGGGCTTTGCCTCCACCCTTGCCTTTCCCGCCGCCAGCCTCCTGGCCGACGGCCCCGGCTGGCGCGCGGCGGCGCTGGCGGCCGCGGCGGCGGTGGCGCTGCTCGGCGCGCCGCTGCTCTGGTTCGGGCTGCGGGCGCTGGGCGATCCGCCGGCCCCGGCACCCGACGCCCCGCCGGCGCGATCGACCGGCAAGGTGCTGCGGCGCCCCGAATTCTGGCTGCTCGCGGCCGGATTTGCCCTGATCGGTCTCAATCACTGGATGCTGATCGCGCATCTCCTGCCGCTCCTGGGCGAGCGCGGCACCGACCCCGGCGCGGCGCTTCTGGCGATCTCGCTGATCGGACCGATGCAGGTGACCGGCCGGGTGGTGCTGGTGCTGATCGGCGAGGCGCGGATCTCGGCCCGCTCGGCCACCCGCTTCGCCTTTGCCGGTCTGACCCTCGCCTCGCTGTCGCTGCTCGCGGTGCCGGCGCTGGGCGGGGCCGGGGTGCTGGCGCTCGGTCTCTTCGTCGTGCTGCAGGGCGCCTGTGTCGGCCTCAACAGCATCCTGCGCCCGGTGCTGACCGCCGAGCTCTTCGGCCCCGGTGCCTTCGGCGCGGTCTCGGGCACCATCGCGCTGCCCTATATCGCGGCCAGCGCGCTGGCCCCGTTCCTCGGCGCGCTGGTCTGGAACGCCTCCGGCTATACCGCCATGCTGTGGACAACCGCCTTCACGGCGTTCGCGGCGCTGGTGATGGTCAGCCTGATCCGCCGGCCCGTTCTTCCGCAGGAGAAGGTTCAGGCCGGCATGCGCGCGAACTGATCCCCGGGCAGCAGCGGTACCGCGCGCGCCAGCGGCGTGTGGAGCCGTTCGGGCGGGTATTGACGGGTCAGGAACGCCAGATCGAGCCGGTCGGCGTTGCGGCGAACGAAATCCGCTGCATCCGCGAAATCATCCTGCCGCATCCGCTCGGCGATCAGGCTCATGGAGGCGAAGGTGATGGTGGCATTGTATTTCTCCGGCACCCCGGCCCGCTCGGTCAGCGCGCGCAAGCCCGCCGCCATGATCGCGGTCGCCGCGAAGAACTCGTGATGCCGCAGCAGCTCGCAGGCGACCCCGATGTGATCGCGATGCCCGAATCCTGCCGGATCGAGGCTGCCATCGCGCAGCGCATCGAGCTTCGCCCGGTAGCCATCTGCCGTCATTCCGCATCCTCCTCGACCAGCCGGTGGCTGTCGGCCGCACCGAGCTCCAGCTCGTAGACCTCCCTGAGCCGGGCGATCTTTGCCAGCGTGCGCTCGGAGAACGGCGCCTTGCCCTCGAATGCGTGCAGCGCCATGCCCTCGACCAGCTCGGCCACCGACATGTCGAGATGCTCGGCCAGCGCCTTGAGCACCTTCAGAAGCCGCTTCTCGATGCGGATGCCGGTCTGGACGCGTTCGATTCGTTTCATGGTCAAGACCTACTATCTTGGTACCATGGTGTAAAGATATGATGGATTCAGGCCCGCCGACCGGGCGTCTCGCGCTGCGCAGGCGTTTCCGGGGAATCGCGGCTATCGGTGCCC
>RFIR01000154.1 GCA_003695135.1 Alphaproteobacteria bacterium
AACCGGGACATGGCGAGCCTGAGCTGGCTGCGCGTGGGCGTGCCGGCCTAGCTTCTGTTCCAGCCCGCCGATACCGAGGATCTGGCCGGTTTCCTGCGCGAGCTGCCGCCGGAGGTGCCGGTGATGCCGGTCGGCGTCTGCTCCAATCTCATCATCCGCGATGGCGGGCTGCCCGGGGTGGTGATCCGGCTTGGCCGCGCCTTCGGCGGCATCGCGATCGAGGGCGGGGGCCGGGTGCGCGCCGGGGCCGCGGCGCTCCATGCCCGCGTGGCGCAGGCGGCGGCCGGGGCCGGCATCGACCTTGCCTTCCTGCGCACCATTCCCGGCAGCATCGGCGGGGCAGTGCGGATGAATGCCGGCTGCTACGGGACCTATGTGGCGGATGTCTTCGTCGAGGCGTCGGCGGTCACGCGCGCCGGCGAGCTGATCCGCCTCGGCCCCGAGGACATGGGCTTTGCCTACCGCGCCACCGCCCTGCCGGAGGGCATCGTGCTGACCGAGGCGGTGCTGCGCGGACCCTTCGGCGCCCCCGATGGCATCCGCGCGAAGATGGAGGCCGCGCTCGCCCGGCGTGCCGAGACCCAGCCGGTGGAGGCGCGCTCCTGCGGCTCGACCTTCCGAAACCCGGCCGGATTCTCCTCCACCGGGCGCGCCGATGACGTGCATGACCTCAAGGCCTGGAAGCTGATCGAGGATGCGGGTTGCCGCGGTCTGCGCCGCGGCGGGGCGCAGATCAGCGACAAGCATGCCAACTTTCTGGTAAATGCCGGCGGCGCCACCGCCGCCGATCTTGAGGATCTGGGCGAGGAAGTGCGCGAAAGGGTCTTCAAAAAAACCGGCATTCGGCTAGAATGGGAAATCATGCGCGTGGGCCGCAGGTCTCCGCGCCGATAACAACATTGGCGGCCGAACAGGTCGCGACCCCCGGCGGGCCGGAACGGAAGGACCGGTCCGGACGGCGGAACGAGGCGGGCATGTCGAGCAGGACCCATGCCCGGATCGCAGTGCTGAAGGGCGGCCCCTCGGCCGAACGCGAGGTGTCGCTGGTCTCCGGTCGCGCTTGCGCGGCGGCATTGCGGGCGGGCGGCTACGAGGCGATCGAGATCGATGCTGGCGAAAGCCTGGCCGAGGATCTGCACGCGACCCGGCCCGAGGCGGTGTTCAACGCGCTGCATGGCCGCTGGGGCGAGGATGGCTGCGTGCAGGGGCTGCTGGAATGGCTGCGCATTCCCTATACCCATTCCGGCGTGCTGGCCTCGGCACTCGCCATGGACAAGACCCGCTCCAAGGAGGTGTTCCGCGCCGCCGGGCTGCCCGTGGCCGAAAGCCGGCTCGCCCCGCGCGACGAGGTCTGCGCGCGCCATGTCCTGAAGCCTCCTTACGTGGTCAAGCCCAACAATGAAGGCTCCTCGGTCGGCGTCTACATCGTGCATGAGGCCGCCAATGCCCCGCCGCAGCTTTCGGACGACATGCCCCAGACCGTGCTGGTCGAGGCCTATGTGCCGGGGCGCGAGCTGACCTGCACCGTGCTGGGCGAGCGGGCGCTGAGCGTCACCGACATCCGCACCGAGGGCTGGTACGACTACGATGCCAAGTATCGCGAGGGCGGCTCGCGCCATGTGATACCGGCCGAACTGCCCGGCCCGGTTTTCGATGCCTGCATGGAAATGGCGCTGACCGCCCATCGCGCGCTGGGCTGCCGGGGCATGAGCCGAACGGATTTCCGCTGGGACGAGGCGCGCGGGACCGACGGGCTGGTCATTCTCGAGACCAACACCCAGCCCGGGATGACACCAACCTCGCTGGCCCCCGAACAGGCCGCCCATTGCGGCATCGGCTTCGAGGCGCTCTGCGCCTGGCTGATCGAGGATGCCTCATGCGGGCGCTGATCCCGCTGCGCCGCCGGCGCGATCCGGCGCCCTCGCGGCTGCGCTACCGGCTCGCCCGGCTGTGGCTGCGACCCTGGCTGCGCAGCGCCGTCACCCTGTGGCTGCCGGTGGCGGTGATCGGCGTCTCCGGCTGGGCGGTGCTGTCGCAACCGCTGATGATGGGCCGGATGCGCCAGGCCTTCGACGACATCCGCGCGAGCATTCTCGCCCAGCCCGAGCTGATGCTGCAGGGCCTCGCCATCACCGGCGGCTCGCAGGCGCTGCACCCGCGCATCGCCGAGGCGGTCGGCGTCGGCTTTCCCGTCTCCTCGCTCGCCCTCGATCTCGACGCGGTGCGCGCGCGCATCGAGGCGATCAGCGCGGTCGCCGAGGCGCGGGTCTCCGTCGGCCCGGACCGCAGGCTTGTCATCTCCATCCGCGAACGTGAACCGGCGGCGATCCTGCGCCGGGGCGGGACGCTCTATCTGGTCGATCGTGACGGCGTGCTGATCGCCCAGCTCGCCCAACGCGCCGCCCGACCCGAACTGCCGGTGCTGGCCGGCGAGGGGGCGGAGGATCACGTCCGCGAGGCGCTGCGCATCGTCCAGGTGGCCCGTCCGATCGCCGGGCGGCTGCGCGGTCTGGTGCGGGTGGGCGCGCGGCGCTGGGACCTCGTGCTCAATCGCGATCAGCGCATCCAGCTGCCCGAGGACGATCCGGTCCTCGCCCTGCGCCGGGTGCTGGCATTCAACGAGGCCGAGCACCTGCTCGACCGTGACATCCGCCGCATCGACATGCGCGACCGTACCCGGCCGGTGCTGCAGCTGGGGCCGGACGCGCTGCGCGCGCTCAGGCCGGCCGAGCCGGCGCCGGAAGGGGAGGAGACATGAGCGCCCGAATCTTCGACACCCAGCGCTTCATGCGCGACCGGCTGCGCGCCGCGCTGCGTCGGGGCACGCTGGGGGTTCTCGATATCGGCTCGGCCAAGATCTCCTGTCTGGTTCTCAGGATCGACCCCGAACGGCTGGATGCGGTCCGCCCCGCCGGGCGCAGCGCCCAGGCCGGGCTGGATGCGGTGCGCGTGATCGGCTTTGCCAATACCCAGTCGCGCGGCGTGCGCATGGGCGAGATCGACGCGATCGATGAGGCCGAGCGCGGCGTGCGCACGGTGCTCTCGCGCGCCCAGAAACATGCCGGCGAGCGCATCGACCAGGTCGCGGTGGCGATCTCGGGCGGGGCGCCGCGCTCCTATGGCGTGTCGGGTGCTGCACCGGTCGCGCAGGGCGAGGTGACGGCGCAGGATATCGGCGCGGCGCTGGTCAGCTGCATCCTGCCCGATTTCGGTCCGGGCCGTGACGTCATCCACGCCCAGCCGGTCAACTTCACCCTCGACCACCGCACCGGGCTTTCGGACCCGCGCGGACAGGTCGGGGCGCGGTTGTCGGTCGACATGCACATGCTGACCGCGGCCCATGCCGCGATCCGCAACCTCGCCTTCGTCATCCGCCGCTGCGATCTGGAGCTTGCAGGCGTGGCCACCGCCGCCTATGCCGCCGGGCTGTCGGCGCTGGTCGAGGACGAGATGGAGCTTGGTGCGGCCTGCGTCGATCTCGGCGCCGAGACCACCTCGGTCTCGGTCTTCCTCAAGCGCCACATGATCTTTGCCGATGTGCTGCGACTGGGCGCGGCCCATGTCACCCAGGACATCGCCCATGCCTTTGCCGCGCCGCTGGAGGATGCCGAGCGGGTCAAGACCAAGCATGGCGAGGTGCAGGCCACGGGCCGCGACGACCGCGAGATGATCGAGCTGCGCCGGATCGGGTCGGAGCGCGATTTCGAGCGCCGCATGATCACCCGCACCGAGCTGATCGGAGTCATCCGCCCGCGCATGGAGGAGATTCTGGAGGATGTGCGGCTGCGGCTCGACGCGGCCGGCTTCGACTGCCTGCCCGGCCAGCGCGTGGTGCTGACCGGCGGCGGCAGCCAGCTGCCGGGGCTGGAGGATCTGGCCACCCGCATCCTCGGCCGCCCGGTGCGCATCGGCCGGCCTCTGCGCATCCAGGGCCTGCCCCAGGCCGCCACAGCGGCGCAGTTTTCGGCCCTGGTCGGGCTTGCCGCCCATGCGGTGCGCCCCCAGGACGAATGCTGGGATTTCGAGCTGCCCGGCCGCTATGGCCCGCAGGGGCTGCGCCGGGCGCTGCGCTGGTTCCGCGAGAACTGGTGAAGGCCGGGCCGGGACGAATTCTTTCGTGACCGGGGCGGCAACTTGCGGTATCCTCCCGAATCACCGCGGGGAGAGCGAAATATCGCCGCCCGGGAAGATTCGTCGAAAAGACGAGCGAGCAGAAAAAAGCCGCACGCAGCGCGGTTGAGCAGGAATACAGGCGGACAGCGAATGACCCTCAATCTCAGAATGCCCGAGGAGCGCGACCTGCGCCCCCATATCACCGTGTTTGGCGTCGGCGGCGCCGGTGGCAATGCGGTCAACAACATGATCGAGAAGCGCCTGGAGGGCGTGGAGTTCGTGGTGGCCAATACCGACAGCCAGGCGCTGGCCCAGACCCTGGCCACCCGTTCGATCCAGCTCGGTGTCGAGGTCACCCAGGGGCTGGGGGCGGGCGCCAAGCCCGATATCGGCTCGGCCGCGGCGATGGAGAGCATCGAGGCGATCGTCGATCATCTCGCCGGCAGCCACATGTGCTTCATCACCGCCGGCATGGGCGGCGGCACCGGCACCGGCGCGGCCCCGATCATCGCCAAGACCGCGCGCGAGATGGGCATCCTGACCGTCGGCGTGGTGACCAAGCCGTTCTCCTTCGAGGGCACCATGCGCATGCGCATCGCCGAGGAAGGAATCGCCGAGCTGCAGACCGTGGTCGACACGCTGATCATCATCCCCAACCAGAACCTGTTCCGCATCGCCAATGAACGCACCACCTTCACCGAGGCGTTCATGATGGCCGACGACGTGCTGTTCCAGGGCGTGAAGGGGGTGACCGACCTGATGGTGCGCCCGGGCATCATCAATCTCGATTTCGCCGATGTCCGTTCGGTGATGGACGAGATGGGCAAGGCGATGATGGGCACCGGCGAAGGCTCGGGCGAGGAGCGCGCCATCGAGGCGGCCGAGAAGGCCATCGCCAACCCGCTGCTGGACGAGGTCAGCCTCAAGGGCGCGCGCGGCGTGCTGATCAACGTCACCGGCGGGCCGGATCTGACCCTGTTCGAGCTCGACGAGGCTGCCAACCGCATCCGCTCCGAGGTCGATCCCGACGCCAACATCATCGTCGGCTCGACGCTCGATCCCGAGATGGAGGGCATGATGCGCGTCTCGGTGGTGGCAACCGGCATGGAGGCGGAGGCCAGCCTTGCCCGGCCGCAGGCTGCCGCATCGGCCGGGACCGTGCCCCCCGAACAGGTCGATGCCGCTGTCGAGGCAGAGGCCGAGGCCGAGCCGGAGTCCGAAACCGAAACCGAAACGCATGTCTCGGCGGCCGAGGCGGCAATCAAGGCCTTCATCCCGCCGCGCGATCCGCTCAAGGACGAGCCGCAGCGCCCGGCGGCCAGTGCCGCGCCGGCGCCGGGCCCCGATCCGCGCACCGAGCTCGCCCGGCGCGCCGGCGAACCCTCGCCGGAAATCCTCCGCCGGCTGCAGGCGGCGGTCAACAAGGTTCCCGATCAGCCCGGCAAGCCTGCCGCGGATGCATCGGCGCAGACCGTATCGGAGGATGACGGCCGCGGCACGCTGAACCGTCTCATCCACCGCATGACCGGACAGAGCCATCATCGCGACGCGCCCGAGCGCCAGCCCCCGACCCTGCGCGGCCAGCCGCGCAAGGGCGAGGAGGATGAACAGGCGCGCATCGAGATACCCGCCTTCCTGCGCCGTCAGGCCAACTGACGGCGCAAGGGAGTTCCTCCCTGTCGACTGGCAAGGGCCGTTCCTGACCGGACGGCCCCTTTTTTCGGCGGAATGTCGCCGGTCGTCGGCAAGGTTCCGCTCATTCTTGAATTGTGCGGCGCGGTTCTTCAAATCAGGAAGCAAGATCAACGCTCTAGACGAACGGTTTGTTGCAGAGCGTCACAAAGATTGAATTGTGGCGACTTTCGGCCGGCGTAGAATGAATGCACATCAACCCGGAAAAATCCGGGAGCTGGGGGACAGCATGCAGACGACACTTCGGCGCCAGATCGCCTTGGCCGGGACAGGGCTGCATTCCGGACGTCCGGCGCGGCTGGCGATCCTGCCGGCCGGTGCCGATCACGGCATCCGGTTCCGGCGCACCGATCTGTCGGGCCGCGACGGGCTGATCCCGGCCATGTGGGACGCGGTCAGCGACACCACGCTCAATACCCGCATCGCCAATCCCGCCGGGGTCTCGGTCTCGACCATCGAGCATCTGATGGCCGCGCTCTCGGGCTGCGGCGTGCACAATGCGGTGATCGAGATCGACGGGCCGGAAGTGCCGATCATGGATGGCAGCGCGCGCAAGTTCGTCGCCGAGATCCGGCGGGCGGGTCTGCAGCTGCTCGACGCCCCGCTGCGCGCGCTCAGGGTGCGGCGAACCGTATCAGTGGGCATGGGCACGGCCTGGGCGGCGCTGGAGCCCTGCGACCGGCTGGAGATCGGCTTCGAGATCGACTTCCCCGATGCGGCGATCGGGCATCAGCGCCGCCACTTCGTGGCCGAGGGCGATGCCTTTGCCGAGGAGCTGGCCGACAGCCGCACCTTCTGCCGCCGCGCCGATATCGAGGCGATGCAGGCGCGCGGTCTGGCGCTGGGCGGCACGCTGGAGAATGCCGTCGTGGTCGATGGCGAGACGGTGCTCAACCCCGAGGGCTTCCGCCATGCCGACGAATGCGTGCGCCACAAGATGCTCGATGCGATGGGCGATCTGGCGCTGGCCGGCGCGCCGCTGATCGGCCGCTATACCGGGGTGCGGGCCGGGCACAGCCTCAACAACCGCCTGCTGCGCGAGCTTTTCGTGGTCGAGGGTGCGGTCGAACTGGTCACGACCACCGCCGCCGCCGGTGCCGCCGAGGCGCTGCCGCTCGCGGTCTGACGCGGCCGGGACGGTCTCGACCCGCCTCCCGGGGCCCTTGCCATCCGCCGTGCAGCCCCTACAAGGGGGCAGTCTGGGAAAGCTTGGAGCCGTGGGATCGATGGGCTGGTGGGTGAAAGCGGTTGTCGCGGCGTGCGTGCTCGGTCTCGCCGCTTGTTCCAGGGACAAGCTCGACGTCGAGAGCGCGCCGCCCGATACCATCTACACCACGGCCGAAGCCAAGCTGGAAAGCGGGGATGCCGAGGCCGCGGGCAAGATGTTCGACGAGATCGAACGGCTCTACCCCTATTCGGACTGGGCCAAGCGGGCGATGATCATGTCGGCCTTCTCCTATTACAAGGCCGGCCGCTACGACCTCTCCGAACAGGCCGCCAAGCGCTTTCTGGAATTCTATCCCGCCGACAAGGATGCGGCCTATGCGCAGTATCTCATCGGGCTGAGCTATTACGACCAGATCGTCGATGTCGGCCGCGATCAGGAACTGACGGTCAAGGCGCTGCGGGCGCTGCGCGAGACCCAGCTGCGCTATCCCGACAGCGACTATGCCCGCGAGGCGAAGCTGAAATACGATCTCGCGCTCGACCATCTGGCCGGCAAGGAGATGGAGATCGGCCGCTACTACCTCAAGCGCGGCCACTACCTCGCCGCCATCAACCGGTTCCGGGTGGTGGTCGAACAGTACCAGACCACCGCGCACACCGCCGAGGCGCTGCACCGGCTGGTCGAGGCCAATCTGGCGCTGGGGCTGGTGGACGAGGCCAAGACCGCGGCGGCCATTCTCGGCCATAACTTCCAGGCCTCGCCCTGGTATCAGGACAGCTATGCGCTGCTGACCGGCAAGGGGCTGCGGCCGGAGGCCAGCGGCAAGGGCTGGCTGCGCAGCATCTACGACCGGGTGATCCTCGGCGAGTGGCTGTGAGGCGCAGCCGGAGCGCCGGCCGATGCTGCGCGGGCTCGCCATCCACGACATCGTCCTGATCGAGCATGTCGAGATCGGGTTCCTGCCCGGTCTCAACGTGCTGACCGGCGAGACCGGCGCCGGCAAGTCGATCCTGCTCGATGCGCTGGGCTTCGCGCTGGGCCGGCGCGGACGGGCCGCCTCGGTGCGCAAGGGCGCCCGGCAGGGCGAGGTGGCGGCCGAATTCGCGCTGGCGCCGGATCACGAGGCACGCGCGCTGCTGGAGGAGGCCGGAATGCCGGCCGGCGACGAGCTTCTGCTGCGCCGGGTCGTCGATGCCGAGGGGCGCAGCCGCGCCTTCGTCAACGACCGCCGCGCCGGGCTCGACCTCCTGCGGCGCCTGTCCGACACGCTGGTGGAGATCCACGGCCAGCACGACGATCGCGGCGTGCTCGATCCGCGCAATCATCGCGCGCTGCTCGATGCCTTTGCCGACAATGTCGCTGCGCTGTCCGAGACCAGGGCCTGCTGGCGGGCGCTGAAGGCGGCCGAGGACGCGCTTGCGGCGGCGCGGGCCGATCTGGAAGCGGCCGCGCGCGACGAGGACTATCTGCGCCACGCCGTGGCCGAGCTGGAGCGGATCGACCCGCAGCCGGGCGAGGAGGCCCGCCTCGATGCCGAGCGCCGCGACATGCGCGCCGCCGCCCGCATCCGCGAGGATGTCGAGAAGGCGGCCCGCGCGCTGGGCGAGGAGGGGGCCGAATCGCTGATGCTGGGCGCGGCGCGGCTGCTGCAGGATGCGGCGCGTGTCACCGGGGGCAGGCTCGATCTGCCCCATCCGGAACTGGATCGGGCGCTCGATGCGCTGGCCGAGGCGCAGGAAGGCGTGGCGCGGGCGCTGGCGGCGCTCGCCATCGACCCGCAGCGGCTGGAGGCGGTGGAGGAGCGGCTGTTCGAGCTGCGCGCACTGGCCAGAAAGCACCGGGTGAGCCCGGAAGAGCTGCCGGGGCTGGCGCAGGAACTCGGCGCGCGTCTGCGCCGCATCGACCGCGGCGCGGCAGGAATTGCCGAGCTGGAAG
>RFIR01000015.1 GCA_003695135.1 Alphaproteobacteria bacterium
ATCGAAGGACAGCTCGTAGAGCGCATCGCGGCGCTCGTTGAGATGGATCGCCAGCGCCTTGAGCATGCGCGCACGGTCGTGAAAGCCCATCGCCCGCAGAGCCGGCCCGCCGACCTGCTGCGCGTGATCGAGCATCGCCTGCATGTCGAGCCCGGCGCTGCCGGCCTTCGCGATCACCTCGCCGGTCACCGCGCTTTCGATGGGACGCGCGGTCGCGTCGGGCGGCACCCAGCGCCCGGCGGCGAAGCTGTGGATCTGCATCAGGCTCATCGTCTCTCCCTCCGGACCGGTTGGGCGGCATTCGCTTCCGATCCTCTTGTTGACGCTGCCGGCACGGCGTTGCAATGGTTTGCGACGCAAAACAGGGCCGGGAGGGACGAGGGTGGCAATCGAAACGGTGGCATCGTGGCGCTGAGCCCGCAGGAGCTGGCCGAGCGCTGCACCGAGCCGCACTGGGCCGCGGATGACGCCTCGCACTGGATCGGCATGCGGATGCGCTCGGTCGGGCCGGGGCAGGCGGTGCTGGAGATGGATGTCGCGCCCCATCACCTCAACGGCCACGCGATCTGCCATGGCGGGTTCATCTTCGCGCTGGCCGACAGCGCCTTCGCCTATGCCTGCAACAGCCACAACCGCCGGGCGGTGGCCCAGCACAACACCATCAGCTTCATCGCGCCGGCCCGGCTGGGCGACCGGCTGACCGCGACCGCGCGCGAGATTACCCTTTCGGGGCGCAGCGGCGTCTATGACGTCGAGGTGCGGCGCGGGGACGGTGCGCTGATCGCGCTGTTCCGCGGCTGTTCGCGGACCGTGCGGGGTACACACATCCCCGAAGAATTCCCGGAAGTTCAGGAAGACAACTCATGAAGGATCTGACCCCCGACCCGAGCGATCTGGAGCCGATCGAGATCGCCTCGCGCGACGAGATCGCTGCGCTGCAGCTGGAGCGGCTGAAATGGTCGCTGGCCCATGCCTATCAGAACGTGCCGTTCTATCGCTCGGCCTTCGACGCAGCAGGGGTGCGGCCGGAGGATCTGCGCGAACTCTCCGACCTCGCCCGGTTTCCGTTCACGGTCAAGACCGATCTGCGCGACAATTATCCCTTCGGCATGCTCGCCGTCCCGCGCGAGAAGCTGGCGCGCATCCACGCCTCCTCCGGCACCACCGGCAAGCCGACGGTGGTCGGCCATACCCGGCGCGATCTCGACAACTGGGCCGATCTCGCGGCGCGCTCGCTGCGGGCCTCGGGCGTGCGGGCGGGCGATCTGGTGCACAACGCCTATGGCTATGGCCTGTTCACCGGCGGGCTTGGCATCCATGGCGGGGCCGAGCGGCTGGGTGCTACGGTGGTGCCGATCTCGGGCGGGATGACCGAGCGTCAGGTGATGCTGATCAACGACTTCAAACCCGACGCGATCACCGTCACGCCCTCCTACATGCTCAACATCCTCGAACAGTTCCGGCAACATCGGCTCGACCCGCGAGCCACCTCGCTGAAGGTCGGCATCTTCGGCGCCGAGCCCTGGACCGATGCAATGCGCCGCGAGGTCGAGGACGCCTTCGACATGCATGCGGTCGACATCTACGGGCTGTCGGAGGTGATGGGGCCGGGCGTGGCCAATGAATGCGTCGAGACCAAGGACGGGCTGCATTTCTGGGAGGATCACTTCTATCCCGAGATCATCGACCCGCAGACGGGCGAGGTCCTGCCCGATGGCGAGCCGGGAGAGCTGGTCATCACCACGCTTTCGCGCGAGGCCCAGCCGATGATCCGCTATCGCACCCGCGATCTGACGAGGCTCATGCCCGGGACCGCGCGCAGCATGCGCCGGATAGCCAAGATCACCGGGCGCTCGGACGACATGATCATCCTGCGCGGGGTCAACCTGTTCCCCACGCAGATCGAGGAGCTGCTGCTGCTGGTCCCCGGTCTGGCGCCGCATTTCCAGCTCGAGCTCACGCGAGAGGGGCGGATGGACGCGCTGACCGTGCATGTCGAGGCGCTGCCCGGCATGACCGGCGAGGATGCGCGGGCGAAGATGGCCGGCGAGCTTGCCCATCACATCAAGTCGGTGATCGGGGTCAGCGCGCATGTCGATGTAGCCCAGCCCGGCATGGTGGAACGCAGCCAGGGCAAGGCGCGGCGCGTCGTCGATCGCCGTCCGAAGGAGTGAGCCGGGCCGCAAGGCGCCGGGCGGCCACGAGGAAGCGTTGGTGAAAATTTTTCGAGCCCGATGAATGGGATGGCGGTGGAGCCCGCATCGTTCATCCCTCTGGCGCTGCCGCAGGAGCTCTGGATCAGGGTCCGGTCAGAAATCGTCGGATCCGCCGGGTCGGGATCTCTCGCGCAACAGTTGCCACGACAATACTGACACGGCCCATTCCTCGTACTCGTCCCAGCTCCAGCCACGCTTTCCGACCAGGACGTCCGCGACCTCCAGCACCAGAACGGCTTCCATGATGTCGGCGGCCCGCCCGGCCGACAGTCCGGGGCGCAAGGCACCTGCTTCCGCGATGCGCCCTGCCGTCCATTCCAGACCGAATCGGTGGCGGCGCATGGCCTCGCCATAGGCAGCGCCGACTTCTGGCTGGGCGGCATTGTCACGAAGCAGGCGCATGATGTCGCCGCATACCGACCATACCCGGCGCACCAGCCGGACGAACAACCGGATCAGCTCGCCCGGCTCGCTGGTACGGTCCCGCTCGGCAATCACATCGTGTATGCCGCTCTCCTCGTCGATCAGATCGGGCAGCCCGGCCAGCAGGCCCGCCTTGGATCCGAATGTGGCGTATATGGTCTGGACGGCGACACCAGCCTCCTCGGCAAGTTCACGAATAGACGCCCTTGCGAATCCGCGGCGGGCAAACACCACGCGCGCAGCACGCAGGATGGCCAGCCTCGTCAATGCTCCCTGTTGGTCGCGCAGCCTGACGTGACCCTCTGGGACGCTTGGTCTTCGATCGTCGGACATTGACACGGCATGCCCCTAATAGAATCATGTTCTATTATCTGGAACGTGATTCCAGATTCCGCCTCGGCGACCGAGGCTGCGAAACACCTACACTAGGACTTGGAGAGGAAATCGTCATGACCGGAATGTCCGAAACCGCTGTCGAACGGGAAATTCGTCTCACCATTCAGCGCCTCGCAGATGGCTGGAACCGGCAGGACGCGCGGCTCTTCAGCCTGGCCTTCACCGAACCCCACGACTATGTGGCCATCAACGGACACCAGATGTTGCGACAAAGCCGCGAGGACAACGAGGACATGCACCGGCAGGTCTGGAACCGGCTCTATCCCGAAGGCAGTCGAATAGAGCTGAATGTCACCGGCATTCGTGCGCTGACTCCCGATATTGCCGTGGCTCACGCGACCAGCGAGAACGAATTCGTCGCCGCGGGCGAAAAGCGGTCACTCGCGGGCTCGCTGACCCTGGTTCTGGTGCGCTCCGAGGAGGGCTGGCTGATCGACGCATTCCACAACGGCACGCGCGAGGCCCGGTTCGCCGGTCATCTTGACCAGGACGGCTGATGGGCGAGATCCGCCCGTCAGGCGTCGAACCAGGTAGAGGAAAGAAATCAATTGGTTCCGGGGGACGCTTCCGCCAGACCCGTTCGATGACGCGTCACTCCGGACCGAGCTGGGGGTATTACGACCTCTGCCCGTAGGGCCGGTTACTCCCCGCCGTGATCGTAGGTCAGCTCGATTTCCTCGCTCAGCGGCAGCGACTGGCAGGTGAGGATATAGCCGCGTTCGACCTCGTAATCCTCCAGCGCGTTGTTGGCGATCATCTCCACCTCGCCGGCAGTGAGCCTGGCCATGCAGGTCGAGCAGATCCCGGCCCGGCAGGAATGCGGCGCATCCATCTGCGCATCGAGCGCGGCCTGCAGCACCGGCGTGCCGTCCATCGGAACGGTTACCGTCCGCGTGGCACCATCCAGCGTGATGCGCGCGGTGCAGGTCTTTCCCGCCATCTCGCCATTCTTGCGCTGCCTGAGCGGCAGGCGGCCGGGTTGATCGGAGCGGAAGCGCTCGATGCGGATCTTTTCCTTTTCCACGCCATGGGCCAGCAGCGCGCTCTCGACCACCTCCATCATCGGGGCCGGGCCACAGATCAGCACCCGGTCGGCATCGCGCGGCTCGATCCAGTAGCGAAAGAGGCCTTTGAGCTTCTCGGCCGTCAGCATGCCGGTGAAAAGCTCGATCTCCTGCGCATCGGTCTCCAGCACATGGACCACCGAAAACCGGTCGAGATAGCGGTTCTTCAGATCCTCCAGCTCCTCGCGGAACATGATGGTGTTGACCGCCTTGTTGGCATAGACGAGCGTGACCTGCGCGGCCGGCTCGCGCGCGAGCACGCTGCGGATGATCGACAGGATCGGCGTGATGCCGGAGCCGCCGGCAAAGGCGAGGTAATGCCGGCCGGCGCCGGGTTCGGGCATGAATCCGAAACGGCCCGCCGGCGGCATCGCCTCGAGCACGTCGCCGGGCTTCAGCTCGGTATTGGCCCAGCTTGAAAACGCGCCGTCGGCGACCTTCTTGATCCCGACCCGGATCACCCCGTCATCGAGCCCGGCGCAGATCGAATAGCAGCGGCGCAGCTCCACCCCCTCCAGCTCCTTGCGGAAGGTCAGGTACTGGCCGGGTGTGAAGGCAAATTCCCGCGCAGCTTCGGGCGGCGGGGCCAGGGTGAGTTCCACCGCATCGCGGATGGTATGCCGCACACCGGTGACGGTCAGGGGATGAAAACGCGCCATTCGGTCTCCTCAGATGCACTTGAAGTATTCGAACGGCTCCAGGCAGCTCTTGCAGCGCCATTGCGCCTTGCACGGCGTGGCGCCGAACTGGCTGACGCGCTCCAGCTCCGTGCCGCCGCAGCGCGGGCAGGCGGCGGGGCCACCCGCCGGCTGGGGCGGGGCGATGCCGTATTCGGCAAGCCGCGCGCGCCCCTTTTCGGACAGCCAGTCCGTGGTCCAGGGCGGGGCGAGGCGGGTGCGGATCTCGGCATCGGCCAGCCCATGTGCGGCGAGGCAGGCGGCGATTTCCATGTTGATCACCGCCGTCGCCGGGCAGCCGGAATAGGTCGGCGTCACGGTGACGACCAGCCGCTCGCCCTCCCACGCGACATCGCGGATGATGCCGAGATCGACGATGGAGATGACCGGGATCTCCGGGTCCGGCACCCCGTCGAGCCAGGCCCAGACCTCCTCGATTCCCGGCCGTGCAGACGCCTCTACCATCTCGCCCCCGGATAGGCGCGCTGCAGCCACTGCATGGTCGCCAGCAGATGGCCCAGATGCTCGGTATGCCGTCCGCTGCGGCTGCGCGATGGGTTCGTGCGGCCTTCGGGGATGTCCAGCGTCGCGGCGGCGAGGCTCGCCTGCACCTCGCGCTGCCATTGCGGGGCAAGCGCGGCCGTGTCCGGCCCGATCCCTTCGGCTGCGAGCAGCGCATCGCCGTCATCGGCCTCGAAGAACTCGTCCGTGAACGGCCACAGCGTATTGAGCGCCGCCTGCATGCGGGCATGGCTCTCCTCGCTGCCATCGCCGAGGCGGATCACCAGATCGCGCGAGCGTTCGAGGTGATAGGCGGTTTCCCTGGCCGCCTTGCCGGCAATACTCGCAATGCGTGCATCGGCAGAGTTCTGCAACTCATCCAGCATGAGCCGGTTCCAGGCGTCGATCAGATACTGCCGCATGATGGTGTGACCGAAATCGGTATTGGGCTGTTCGGCCAGCACCAGATTGCGGAAATCCCAGGCATCGCGCAGGAAGGCGAGATCGTCGGCGCTGCGCCCCTTGCCTTCCACCTCGCCGGCCAGCTCCAGCCACATCTGGGTCTGGCCCAGCAGGTCGAGCGCGGTATTGGCCAGCGCGATGTCTTCCTCCAGCGCCGGGGCGTGGCCGCACCATTCCGAGACCCGCTGGCCGAGGATCAGCGCGGTATCGCCCATGCGCAGGGCGAGTTCGAAGAGTGCCGCCTCGCGCGCCTCCATCACATGTTCTCCACTTCGTCGGGGATGTCGAAGAAGCTCGGATGGCGGTAGATCTTGGCGTTGGAGGGCTCGAAGAGCGGCCCCTTCTCATCCGGCGACGAGGCGGTGATATCGGCCGATTTCACCACCCAGATCGAGACGCCCTCATTGCGCCGCGTGTAGACGTCGCGGGCATTGCGGATCGCCATCTCGGCATCGGGCGCGTGCAGGCTGCCGACATGGCGGTGGCTGAGCCCGTGCTGCCCGCGGATGAAGATTTCCCAAAGCGGCCATTCGGTGGACATGCGTCTCTCCCTGCCTGCGCCGGACGGGCCGGCGCGTCGAGCCTATTCGGCGGCCACGCCGCGCGCGGCCTGCTTCTCGGCATGGGCCATCAGCCCCTCGCGCACCCAGGCGCCGTCCTCCCACGCCCTGATGCGCGCGGCCATGCGGTCGCGGTTGCACGGCCCGTTGCCGCGCAGCACCTCGTAGAACTCCTCCCAGTCGGGCGGGGTGAAATCGTAATGCCCGCGTTCCTCGTTCCACCTCAGCTCCGGGTCGGGGACGGTCAGCCCCAGATATTCCGCCTGCGGCACGGCCTGATCGACGAATTTCTGGCGCAGATCGTCATTGGAGACGATCTTGATCTTCCATGCCATCGACTGCGCCGAATGCACGCTGTCCCTGTCGGAGGGGCCGAACATCATCAGCGCGGGATACCAGAAGCGGTTCAGCGCATCCTGGGCCATGCGCTTCTGCTCGGGCGTGCCGGCGACCATCTTCATCATGATGTCGAAGCCCTGGCGCTGGTGAAAGCTTTCCTCCTTGCAGATGCGGATCATCGCCCGGGCATATGGCCCGTAGGAGCAGCGCTGCAGCGGCACCTGGTTCATGATCGCGGCGCTGTCGACCAGCCAGCCGATGACGCCGATATCGGCCCAGCTCAGCGTGGGGTAGTTGAAGATCGAGGAATATTTCATCCGCCCCTGATGCAGAAGCTCGATCAGCTCGTCACGGCTGACCCCCAGCGTCTCGGCCGCGCAGTAGAGGTAGAGCCCGTGCCCGGCCTCGTCCTGCACCTTGGCCAGGAGGATCATCTTGCGCATGAGCGTGGGGGCGCGGGTGATCCAGTTGCCCTCCGGCAGCTGGCCGACCACCTCGGAATGCGCATGCTGGCCGATCTGGCGGATCAGCGTCTTGCGATAGCCCTCGGGCATCCAGTCGCGCGGCTCGAT
>RFIR01000155.1 GCA_003695135.1 Alphaproteobacteria bacterium
CCAGCTCTCCCGGGCCTCCCCGGCCCGGGCCTCATTGAAGCCACGGAATCCAGGAGAGCTTTCGCCGCCGCAATGGCGGCTCTCCCGGGCCTCCCCGGCCCGGGCCTCATTGAAGCAGCTGGAAGTCGCCACCGAACTGCACCGAGTAGAGCGCTCTCCCGGGCCTCCCCGGCCCGGGCCTCATTGAAGCATCGCCATCACGCGGCGGCGCTGGCCGGCAGGGATGCGCGCCGGCCGGTAGCATGTTCGGAGCATTTCGATCCCGGCGCATCGCGCCGATGCGACCCGGCGAAGCCTGTCGCCCTGCTCGACGCGGCGGCGAACGCTCTCGACCGCGCCGACCGGGCAAGTCTGGCACATGGGCTCAGGCACGAATACGGCGATGCGGCCCGGGAGGCCTTCACCGCCTTCTCGATCTCGCACGCTCCGTCGCCACCGATCCGCAAGAGGCGAGCCGGCCGGAGCCCCGCAGAGCCCTCACTGGCAGCGGTCGACCGTTACCGTGATGTGGGACCAAATGCGGGAACGCAAAAGTCGGACGGCCGTTCCTATCAATGATTACAGAGACGTGAATCGCTTTGGTGGCGGAGGGAGAGGGATTCGAACCCCCGGAGGCTTGCGCCTCAACGGTTTTCAAGACCGCCGCATTCGACCACTCTGCCATCCCTCCGTGGAAGCCGACATTCAGATAGCCCCTCGCCGCCCGCAAGGAAAGACCTCGGCCGGCCGAGGGCGGCGGGGAGCATCGATTCCGAACGGAGGCTTTTCCAGGACATCGCTTTTCGCTACACTGTGTCCAGGCCGGCGCAAGACCGGCGGCAGGGCTGCGGCGCGCATTGCGGTCGCGGCCGAGAGGTTTGCAGGCGAAGGACAGGATGCGGAGCATTACCGCCATTTGCACGCAGGGTGCGGCCGCAGCGGCCGTGCTGCTGCTGAGCGGCTGCGGTGCAGCCGAGAAGCTGGTCGAGGGCACCGGGCCCGAACCGGCCGTTTCCGAAACGCCGCGGCCGGACCCGGTCACACGGCCATCGGCCGCGCTCTATGTCGAGAACACCGAGACCGATGTCGAGGCGCCGGCCGTGTTCGAGAACAGCGGCGCCGCCGTGTGGGACGGGCGGCCCACCCTGGGCGGCGTCTGGGTCGCGCATCCGCTGGCCGACCGGCCCGAGCGGGTGCTGATCAGCAACACCGAGAACGGCAGGCAGGTGAAGGGCGCGCTGTTCAGGCGCGACGAGGCGCTCGGCGGACCGGCGATCCAGCTTTCTTCCGATACCGCACGCGCGCTCGGCATAAAGCCCGGTGTCGTTACCCCGCTCCACATCGTGGCGCTGCGCCGGACGGTGGTGAAGCCCGAACCCGTGGCGGAGCCCGCGCCCGCACTGGCGGAGAACCGGACCGCGCCGGTGAAAGATTCAAAGGCCGATGCCAGCCTGGCCGCGGCCACGCTGCAGACCCCGCCGGCCGCTGCGGCCGAGAGCGAGACGCCGCCCGTCGCCACCGCCGAGGCGGCGCCGGAGCCGGATGCGGCACGGCCGACCGAATCCACACCGACCGAAACCACAGAGGTTGCCACGGCGCCGGCCGATGCGGTGGCCGAGGTGCCGCCGGCCGGTGAAACCGAGCGCGTTGCCGAAAAGCCCGAGACAGGCGACGACACGGCGGCGGCGGATGCACCCGCCCGGGACGAGCCCTCCGGCCCGGTCGAACGGGCGGTGGCGCGCGCGCTGGCCGAGCAGGCGCATCTTGCCGCGGCGATCGCGGAGGCCGATCTGGGCGATCTGGGCACGCCGGTGCCGGTGGTCGCGACCGGTGACATCGAGGCGGTGGACCCCGTTGTCCCGCCGGTGACGGCCGGGACCGCGCCACGCAACGCGCCGCTGCCGCGGCCGCGCGGCACCCGCCTGCCCGGTGCCCGCAAGCCGCCGGAGCCCGCCGCACCCGACACATCGAGCGAAGACAGCCGCAGGCCGGCCGATCCGCTCCGCCCGGCCAGCGCCGGGGCGGAGAAGCCCGCCAGTCCGGCCGCCGAGAACACCGTCGCTGCCGCCAGCGCCGTGCCCGCCCCCGTGCCCGCCCCGGCAAAACGCTATGTCCGGGTCGGCATATTCGGCGTGGCGAAGAACGCCGAAAACCTGCGCCGGCAGCTCGAGGCGCAGGGCTACAAGGTGCTCAAGGTCGAGCATCGGGCAAGGAACGGCGTCTACAGCCACGTTCTGGTCGGCCCGGCGGCCGACGAGACCGAGTTGCGCAGGCTGCTGGCCGACATGCGCAGGCTGGGCTTTCGCGATGCGCTGCCCGTGACCGGCTGAGCGCGGCGGCAGACCCGGCCCGGACGCGGCGACGCCTGCCGATACTGATCGAGGAGAGTGACATGCGCCTGATGCCGAGACTGGCCGCGACCGCGGCGCTCTGCCTTCTGCCGCTCGCAGCCCCCGCGCTCGATACCAGCGCGCGCGCTGCCATGGTCGTCGAGCACGAGACCGGCACGGTGCTGCTGGCCAAGAATGTCGACACGCCGCTGCCGCCGGCCTCGATGTCCAAGCTGATGACGCTCGCGATGCTCTTCGACGCGCTGAAGGAGGGCCGGCTCAGCCTCGACAACAAGTTCCGCGTCAGCGCCAAGGCCGCGGCGATGCAGGGCTCGAGCATGTTCCTGCGCGAGGGCGAACAGGTGACGGTGCGCGATCTGATCCCCGGCATCATCGTGCAGTCGGGCAATGACGCCTGCGTGGTGGTCGCCGAGGCGCTCGCCGGATCGGAGAAGGATTTCGCCGCGGCGATGACCCGGCGCGCGCAGGAGCTGGGGATGACCAACTCCACCTTCGCCAATGCCTCGGGCTGGCCGGACCCCAGGCAGCGCATGAGCGTGCGCGATCTGGTCACGCTGGCGCGCTATCTCATCGACAACTTTCCCGACGATCCGGAAAAGGAAGGCGATTACGGCAATTTCTCGCAACGTGTCTTCAAGTTCGACGGGCGCGTGCCCTCCAACATCCACAACCGTCATCCGCTGCTGGGGCAGGTGATCGGCGGCGACGAAAGCATCGTGGTCGACGGTCTGAAGACCGGTCACACCAAGGAGGCCGGCTACGGGCTTGTCGCCTCGGCCGTGCGCGGCGACCGGCGCATCGTGCTGGTCATCACCGGACTGCCCACCGCGAAGAGCCGGCTGGAGGAATCCGAGCGCCTGCTGTCCTGGGCGTTCCGGGAATTCCGCACCGGCAAGCTGTTCGACAAGGGCCAGGAGATCGCCACCGCCGATGTCTGGCTGGGCGAGGCGCCCGGCGTGCCGCTGGTCACCGCCGAGGAGATCACCGCCACCCTGCCCTATGGCAGCGGCAAGAAGGTCTCGGCGCGCGCGGTGTTCAAGGGACCGGTCACCGCACCGGTCGAGAAGGGGCAGCCTATCGGCGAGCTGGTGATCGAGGCCGAGGGGCTGGAGCCGATCACCGTTCCGCTTCTCGCCGGCAAGGCGGTGGCGCGGGCCGGATTCCTGCAGCGCGCCGAGGTGACCGCCGGCATGCTGTTCGAGCGGGTCCTGGCGCAGTTCTGATGCGGCCTGCGGGCATGTCGGCGGGGCGCTTCATCAGCTTCGAGGGGATCGACGGCTCGGGCAAGTCGACCCAGTCGCGCCTGCTGGCCGAACGCCTGCGCGCCGAAGGCGAGACGGTGGTGCTGACGCGCGAGCCCGGCGGCTCGCCCGGGGCCGAGGAGATCCGCGCCCTGCTGGTCTCGGGCGATCCCGGCCGCTGGTCGGCCGAGACAGAGATCCTGTTGTTCACCGCCGCACGGCGCGATCATCTGGAACGGACCATCCGCCCGGCGCTCGACCGCGGCGAGATCGTGATCACCGACCGCTTTGCCGATTCCACACGGGTCTATCAGGGTGTCGCCCGCGCCGATCTGCGCGAGACCGTCGATGCGCTGCACGATCTGATGATCGGCATCGAGCCCGACCTGACGCTGATCCTCGATGCCGATCCCGAACGGACCATGGCCCGCGGCAAGGGTCATGCCAGGGGCGAGGGTCGGTTCGAGGCGATGGGGCTTGCCTTCCAGCAGGCGCTGCGGGCCGGGTTCCGGGCCCTGGCCGCCGACGAGTTGCGCTGCGTGCTGATCGACACCAATGCCGGCAAGGAGGCGGCGGCGGAGGCGATCTGGCAGGCGGTGAGGGAGCGGTTCGGATGACCGACGAGCTGCCGCCCGAACCCGACCGCGCGCCGGGCACGCCGCATCCGCGCGAGACGGTCGCCCTTTACGGTCAGGATGCGGCCGAGGCGGAATTCCTGGGCGCCGAAGGTTCGGGCCGCCTGCACCACGCCTGGCTGATCGAGGGGCCGCGCGGGGTCGGCAAGGCGACGCTGGCCTGGCGCATCGCCCGCCACCTGATCGCCGGTGAAGGCGAGGCGGGGCTGTTCGCGGCGCCGGCAAGCCTCGACATGGCGCCCGATCACCCGGTGTTCCGGCGTTGCGCCGCTTTGGCAGAGCCGCGGCTGATGCTGATCCGCCGCGCCGCCGACGCCCGCACCGGACGGCTGCGCAGCGTGATCGATGTCGAGGAGATCCGCCGCCTGCGCGGCTTCCTGCAGCTCTCGGCCGCCGATGGCGGCTGGCGGGCGGTGATCGTCGATGCGGCCGAGGAGATGAACGCCTCGGCCGCCAATGCGCTCCTGAAGTTCCTCGAGGAACCGCCGCAGCGGGTGATCTTCCTCCTGGTCAGCCATCAGCCGGCGCGGCTGTTGCCCACCATCCGCTCGCGCTGTCGGGCACTGCGCTGCGCGCCGCTTTCCGCGCCGAATCTCGCGCGGGTGCTGGAGGCGGCCGGGGCGGTGGGCGGCGATGCCGGGGCCTCGGCCGAGGCGCTGGGCGAGCTTGCCGCCGGTTCGGCCGGCGAGGCGCTGCGTATCCTTGGCAGCGACGGGCTTGCGCTGTATGCCGATCTCGTCGTGCTGCTCGACAGCCTGCCCCGGCTCGACCGCGCCCGCGCGGTGGCGCTGGCCGGATCGGCGGGCAATCGCGGCGGCGAGGATCGCTACGCACTCATCCTGTCGCTCATCATGCGGCTGATGGCCCGCATGGCCCGCGCCGGCGCGACCGGACGGGCAGCGCCCGAGGCGGCACCGGGCGAGGCGGCGCTGTTCGCCCGGCTCTGCCCCGATCCGGCCGCGGCGCGGCTGTGGGCCGATCTGGCCCAGGCGATCGAGACCCGCGCCGATCAGGCCCGGGCGGTGCATCTTGACCCCGCCGGGGTGATCCTCGATATCTTGCTGGATTTGGAAAGGGCCGCACGCCGCGCC
>RFIR01000016.1 GCA_003695135.1 Alphaproteobacteria bacterium
AATATTTATTAAATAGGTGAAAATCATGGATAATCGCCGCCGGCGCCGCATTTCGCGGCGCCCGGGCGAAGCGCCCGGGTCTGGCCAGCAGGGTTTTGCAGGGGTCTCTTCCAATTACTTTACGGGCACGCGATCATCATCCCTGCAAAGCCCTGTGCATTCTGTACATCAGCCTGCATCCACGAATTGCAGGGGCATTCCGATCATTGCACATGGGCGAGGATGATAGCCTGGCCAAATGGCGCATTCGCCTTCAGCTCGGCAGACCGCCCCCCGGCGCCTGCCGGGTGATCACGCGCGAGGGCCATGCGGATCGTCCGCGCCAACCACACCGACACCATCACCCCGCTCATGGCACGAAGCCGGGCGGCGGGCAGTGATCAGGGCGGCTGGTATTAGCTTCATCCGCCCGTGGCGCTTGCGACACGGGCAGCGCCCGCGTTCGACGGGCTTACGCGACCCCACAGGGGCCACGGTCCCGTCTCACCCCACAGGCGGGCGCTTCGCCTTCGACGCGCTTGCGCGGCGCCACTGGCGCCACGGTCGCATCTCACCCTCGGGCGTGCGCTGCCCTCGGGCGTTGTGCATATCGGCCGGTCCGCTACCCCGCCCGTGCCACCTCGGCGCTGATCGCCTCGACCACCTCGGCCAGAAGCGCGGGGTCCTCGCATTCGCCCATGACGCGGATCAAGGGCTCGGTGCCCGACTTGCGGATCACCAGCCGGCCGGCCTCGCCCATGCGCGCCTCGCCCTCGGCGATGACCGAACGCACCGCATCGGTGTCCAGCGGATCGGTGCCGTCATTGAACCGGACATTCTTCAGAAGCTGCGGCACCGGTTCGAACACCCGGCCCAGCTCGGAGAGCGACCGGTCGGTCTCCACCAGCGCCGCCAGCACCTGCAGGGCCGCAATCAGCCCGTCGCCGGTGGTGGTGTAGTCGGACATCACGATGTGCCCCGACTGCTCGCCGCCCAGGTTGAAGCCCCGCTCGCGCATCGCCTCGACCACATAGCGGTCGCCGACCCGCGTGCGCCGCAGCTTCATGCCGCGGCCCTGCAGATGGCGCTCCAGGCCCAGATTGCTCATCACCGTGGCCACCAGCGTGTCGCGCACCAGCCGGCCCTTGGCATGCCAGCGCTCCGCAATCAGCGCCATGATCTGGTCGCCGTCGATCACCTCGCCCTTCTCGTCGACGACAATGACCCGGTCCGCATCCCCGTCGAGCGCGATGCCGATATCGGCACCCTGCTCCACCACCGCCCGGCACACGGCCTGCGGATGCGTCGAGCCGCAATCCTCGTTGATGTTGTAGCCATTGGGCGACACAGACAAGGGCACGACATCGGCGCCCAGCTCCCACAACACCTCGGGTGCGGTGCGGTAGGCCGCGCCATTGGCGCAGTCGACGGCGATCTTCAGCCCGTCGAGCCGCAGCCCCTTGGGGAAGGTGGTCTTGGCGAATTCCATGTAGCGGCCGCGCGCATCGTCGATGCGGGTCGCCCGGCCGATGGCGATCGGCTCGGCCAGCTCCGGCGTCTCGTCGAGATAACGCTCGATCATCGCCTCGGCATCGTCGGAGAGCTTGTAGCCATCCGGCCCGAAGAACTTGATGCCGTTATCCTCGAACCCGTTATGCGAGGCCGAGATCATCACCCCCAGATCGGCGCGCATCGAGCGCGTCAGCATGCCCACCGCCGGGGTCGGGATCGGGCCGAACAGGAACACGTCCATCCCCACCGCGGTGAAGCCGCCGGTCATGGCGTATTCCAGCATGTAGCCTGACCGGCGGGTGTCCTTGCCGATCACCACCCGGTGCTGATGGCTGCCGGAGCGGAAGAACCGCCCCGCGGCCATGCCCAGCCGCATCGCCAGATCGGCGGTCATCACCTCGGAATTCGCCCGGCCGCGGACGCCATCCGTTCCGAACAGGCGGCGATTCATCGCGTTCTCCTTGCTCGTGCCCCGGCTCCGCTTGTGTCCCATTCGGGTCCCGATCTCAAGCGGGCATGGGGTCGCTGTATTTAACATATATAGAACGTGTAATTAATTGTGAACCGGATTATCTTGTGTAAAATTCATAATCACACAAAATATCCCAGTGAACCCAATTACCCATCTCGATGTCGGAAAATCCGGCCGAAAGGACGACAGAATGGCCCGTGCGCAGCATCCCGTGATCCTCACCGCCCAGGATCTGATCGAGGGCGACGCAGTCTGGTGGACCGGCACCGGCTGGAGCCGCAACCTCGCCCATGCTCTGGTCTACAACGATCCCGCGGCCGCCGACGCGGCCGAAGCACGGCTGGCCGCCGAGGAATCCCGCGTCGTCGGCGTCTACCGGGTCGAGGTCGATCCGGCGCCGGTGCCGCGGCCGATCCTGCGGCGCGAGGCGATCCGTGCAGACGGCCGGCCAAGCTTTGCCTATCGCCCGCAAGGCGCTGCACGGCGCGCCGCGTGAGGGTCCCATGTACCATTATGACGATTTCGACGCCCAGCTGGTGCGCGAGCGCGTCGCACAGTTCCGCGATCAGGTGGCGCGGCGGCTCGATGGCAGCCTGACCGAGGAGGAGTTCAAGCCGCTGAGGCTGATGAACGGCCTCTATCTGCAGCTGCACGCCTACATGCTGCGGGTGGCCATCCCCTATGGCACGCTCAATTCGCGGCAGATGCGCCAGCTCGCCATGATCTCGGAACGCTGGGACCGCGGCTACGGCCATTTCACCACCCGCCAGAACATCCAGTTCAACTGGCCGCGGCTGGCCGATGTGCCCGACATGCTCGACGCGCTGGCCGAGGTGGAGATGCACGCCATCCAGAGCTCGGGCAACTGCATCCGCAACGTCACCTCCGACCCCTTTGCCGGGGTTGCCGCCGACGAGATCGAGGATCCGCGCATCACCGCCGAGTTGCTGCGGCAGTGGTCGACGCTGCACCCCGAATTCACCTTTCTCGGCCGCAAGTTCAAGATCGCCGTCAGCGCGGCGAGGCAGGACCGCGCCGCAATCCGCGTCCATGATATCGGGCTTGAGGTGCGGCGCGATGCCGCCGGCAATCCCGGCTACCGCGTGCTGGTCGGCGGCGGTCAGGGCCGCACGCCGATGATCGCGAAGGAGCTGCGCGCCTTTCTGCCCCGGGCCGACCTTCTAGCCTATCTCGAGGCGGTGCTGCGCGTCTACAACCTGATGGGCCGGCGCGACAACAAGTTCAAGGCGCGCATCAAGATCCTTGTCCACGAGCTTGGAATCGAACGGTTTGGCGAGATGGTCGAGTCCGAATTCGAGGCGCTCGACCGCAGCGAAGAGGTGCCGGTGGCGGCGGAATTCGCCCGCATCGCCCGCCATTTCGCCCCGCCCGACTACCCGCCGGCCGAGGACGAGCCGGAGGCGCTCGACCGGGCGCTGGCGGCGCATTCGGACTTCGCCGACTGGGTCGCGCGCAACGGCTTTGCCCATCGCGAGCCCGGCTACCTCGCCGTGACGGTCTCGCTCAAGCCGATCGGCGGTGCGCCGGGTGACGTGACCGCCGAGCAGATGCGGGTGCTGGCCGAGGCCGCCGAGCGCTTCTCGCTGGGCGAGTTGCGGGTCACGCATGAGCAGAACATCGTCCTGCCCCATGTACGCAAGTCCGATCTGTTCGCGCTGTGGCATCTGTTGCGCGGCCACGGGCTCGACACCGCCAATCGCGGGCTGATCACCGACATCATCGCCTGCCCGGGGCTGGATTACTGCGCGCTGGCCACCGCGCGCTCGATTCCCGTCGCGCAGGCGATCAGTGAACGTTTCGCCGATCCCGCCCGGCAGCGGGAAATCGGTTCACTTTCCATTAAGATTTCGGGCTGTATCAATGCCTGCGGCCACCACCATGTCGGGGCGATCGGCATCCTAGGGCTCGACCGGGCCGGGGTGGAATCCTATCAGATCACCCTCGGCGGCGATCCGGCCAACGAAGCCAGCCTCGGCGAGCGTACTGGGCCCGGCTTTCCGTTCGAGCAGGTACCGGAGGTGGTCGAGCAGATCGTCGACACCTATCTGGCGCTGCGCATGCCGGGTGAAGGCTTTCTGCAAACCTACAGGAGGGTCGGAATGACCCCGTTCAGGGAGGCGCTCTATGCCGGTGCTGCGTGACGCGAGCGGGGTGATCGCCGACAGCTGGATCCGGGTGGACCATGCCGGCGAGATCGCCGACGGGATGAAGGTGATCCTGCCCTGGAGCGAGGATTTTGCGCCGCCTGCCGGCCTGCCCTCCTTCATGCTCGGGCTGCACCTTCCCAACGACATCGAGACCGCGAAGGTCGCGCCGCATCTTGCGCGGCTGGGGCTGATCTCGGTCGATTTCCCCTCATTCGCCGACGGGCGCGGCTTCTCGCTCGGCCGCCGGCTGCGCAATCTGGGCTTTCGCGGCCGCCTGCGGGCCTGCGGGCCGGTCATCGCCGATCAGTTCGCCTATCTGCTGGCCTGCGGCTATGACGAGGTGGAGACCCCCGAAAGCCTCGACCGGCGCCAGCCCCAGCCGCAATGGGAACGCGCGCTGCGTGCCATCTCGCGCGGCTATCAGCCAGGCTATGCCGGCGGGCGCAGCGTGATGCAGCTGCGCCACCAGTACGGGATGGAGCCGTGAGCGCACGGCGCGGCTGCGCTTCGGGCGACCGGCTGATCTCGCTGCCCGCCGGAACGGTGGCCGCGGCGCTCGACCGGCTGGCGCGGGATCGTACGCCGCAGGCGATCCTGGATCTGGCGATGCGGCAGGGGTTCTGCGACCGCATCGCGCTGGTCTCCTCCTTCGGGGCCGAGAGCGCGGCCCTATTGCACATGGTGGCCGAGATCGACCGCACCACCCCGGTGCTGTTTCTTCAGACCGGCATGCTGTTTGCCCAGACGCTCGCCTATCAGCAGGAGCTGGCCGAACGGCTCGGCCTTGGCGATGTGCGGCTGATCCGGCCCGATCCGGAGGCGCTGGCACAGGCCGACCCCGCCGGGCGGCTGCACGCCTCCGATCCCGATGCCTGCTGCCATCTGCGCAAGACCGCGCCGCTCACGCGCGCGCTGGAGCCCTTCGATGCCTGGATCACCGGACGCAAGCGCTACCAGTCGGCCTCGCGCGCCGGGCTCGCCGTCTTCGAGGCCGATGCCGATGGCCGGATCAAGGTCAATCCGCTGGCGCGATGGGACGCGGTCATGATCCGCGACTACATGAACGCGCATGATCTGCCGCTGCATCCGCTTGTCGGCGAAGGCTATCCGTCCATCGGCTGCGCCCCCTGCACCACACCGGTCGCACCGGGCGAGGATGTCCGCGCCGGGCGCTGGCGCGACCGGGGCAAGGCCGAATGCGGCATCCATTTCGAGGGCGGTCGCGCGCGGCGCAGCGCCTGATTGCCGCCTCGCCGCGCCGGCCGCTGCCTGCTAGGATGGCTGGCAGATGCAACGCTGGATACTCATCGCGGCCGGTCTGGGACTGGTCCTGTTCTACGGCCTGGGCGGATGGCGCGGGCTGTTCGGCAGCCCGACAGCCGGTCTGCGCGATCCGGCCGGGGTCGCGGCGTTCCTGACCGGGCCGGTGGATTTCAACGCCAGCCCCGTCCCCGCGACTGTCCGGGTGCGCGGCGCGGACGGGATGGAGCCGCTGATCGCCGATCCCGGCCGGGTCGGCATCGTGGTCACCTGGGCCAGCTGGTGCGCGATCTGCCGCGAGGAGCTGCCCGTGCTCGCGCGTCTGCAGGAAGAGACCGGCATCCCCGTCCGCGCCGTTTCGGTCGAGCCGCGCGACAGCATGGCGGCAATCGCGGCCTATCTGCGTCGGCGCGGGCTCGATGGCTTCGCCCCGCTGCACGACGAGAACGGCGCGCTGGTCGAGATGATTGGCGTCCAGGCCATACCCGTCAGCCTGGTCATCGACCGCTTCGGGCAGGTGGTGGGCCGATTCGTCGGCCGCGGCCCCTGGGCGCAGAAAGAGACGCGCGACTGGCTCGCCGCGCTCGGCGCCGCGAAAGACCCCGCCGAAAGCCGCGCCCTTCTCGCCCGCTTCACCGGCCGGACCGTTCAGCCCGTCCCCGCCTCGCCATAGCGCAGCGGCTCTGGCGCCGGCACCAGGCGCAGAACCAGCGCACCGAGCAGCCCCGAGCACAGCGAACCGGCAATCACGCCGAGCCGGACGAAGTTCTGCAGCTCCGGCCCCTCATAGGCCAGGCTGCCGATGAACAGCGACATGGTGAAACCGATGCCCGCCAGCATCGAGACGCCGTAGAGCTTGCGCCAGGATATGCTCTGCGGCAGCACCGCCAGACCCAGCTTGACGCTGATCCATGCGATCCCGAACACGCCGATCTGCTTGCCGATGAAAAGACCCGCGGCAATGCCCAGCGTGACGGGCTGGATCAGATCGGCGACCGACAGCGCGCCCAGATAGACGCCGGCATTGGCGAAGGCGAACAGCGGCATGATGAGGAAGCTGGACCACGGATGCAGGCCGTCCTCGAACTCGCGCGCCAGCGAGCGGCCGGAGCCGTCGGCCTTGAGCGGGATCATGAACCCCACCGCCACCCCGGCCAGCGTCGCATGCACCCCCGATTTCAGCACCGCCACCCACAGGATCAGGCCGAGAATCACATAGGGCCAGCCGCGGGTGACATGGGCCCGGTTGAGCGCAAACAGCACGATCAGCACCGCCGCCGCGATGCCGAGCGACAGGAGCGAGAGCTTGGAGGTGTAGAACAGCGCGATGATCACGATCGCGCCGAGATCGTCGACCACCGCCAGCGCGAGCAGGAACGTCTTGAGCGCGGGCGGGATCCGGCTGCCGAACAGCGACAGCACGCCGATGGCGAAGGCGATGTCGGTCGCCGCCGGAATTGCCCAGCCGCTCGCCTCGGGACTGTCGGCACCCACCACCGCCAGGAAGATCAGCGCCGGCACCGCCATCCCGCCGGCCGCGGCATAGACCGGCAGGGCCGCCCGCCGCCAGGTGCTGAGCGATCCGCGCGCAACCTCGCGCTTGATCTCCAGTGCCACCACCAGGAAGAACAGCGCCATCAGACCGTCATTGATCCACAGCACGAGCGGCTTGGATATTTCCGCCGAACCGACCGCCACCGTGGTGGGCGCATCGAGAATCGCCGTGTAATAGGGCGCCACCAGGCCGATATTCATCGCCAGCATGCCCAGAACCGCCGCGCCTGCCAGAACCAGACCGCCCGCCAGATCGGACGGAAGACCGAATACCCTTGCCGCCATCGATGCCTCCCTGCTCGCGCGCTTCCGGCCCAGATAGTTACGGAATTCGGCGGGACAACCTCCCGCTGGCAGCTGCGACCGATTGCATTGAGGCGTCCCGGCCTTTATCTTTGGTCCCTCGTTTGGTGCATGCGGCGGACCGCTTCTCTATGACAGCCAAGAAAACGACGCCGCGCGCTAAGCGGCAGAAGCCCAGCGTATTTCACCGGATCAGGACCAATTTCCTGACCGGTCTGGTCATCGTCGCCCCGGTGGTGCTGACGGCCTATCTGATCTGGACCGTCATCACCTTTATCGACCAGCAGGTCGTGCCCTGGGTGCCGGAGGCCTATCGGCCCGAGGAGTTCTTCGGCCTCAAGATCCCCGGCTTCGGCGTACTGATCTTCTTCATCTTCACCGCCGTGGTCGGCGCACTCACCAAGAACCTGTTCGGCCGCCAGCTGGTACGCATCGGCGAGGATCTGGTCGAACGCATGCCGGTGGTCCGCTCGATCTATAACGGGCTCAAGCAGATCGTCGAGACGATCCTCAGCCAGTCCTCGACCACATTCAAGAAGGCCTGCCTCGTCGAATATCCGCGCCGCGGCATCTGGGCCATCGCCTTTGTCTCGACCGAGACCCGGGGCGAGATCGCCAGCCGCACCGAGGAGGAAGGCCAGATGCTGTCGGTCTTCCTGCCGACGACGCCGAACCCGACCTCGGGATTCCTGCTGTTCGTGCCGCGCAAGGATGTGGTGATGCTCGACATGACGGTGGAGGAGGCGGCCAAGCTGGTCATCTCCGCCGGGCTGGTCAACCCGCCGAGCGCGGCCGAGATCGCCGCCGGCCGCAAGCCCGCCGGACCCGGAAAGCAGACGCCGGCGCGCAAGCCCACCGCGGTGGGCCGCTAGTGCTGCAACCGGCGCTGACCGGTTTTGCCACCGGCTTTTCACTGATCCTGGCCATCGGGGCGCAGAACGCCTTCGTGCTGCGTCAGGGGCTGATGCGCGCGCATGTGTTCTGGATCTGCCTTGCCTGCGCGCTTTCCGACGCGGTGCTGATTTCGCTGGGCGTGGCGGGTTTCGGCGCCGCCAGCGGTGCCGTGCCGTGGCTGCCGGCGCTCTTGCGCTGGGCGGGCGCGGCCTTTCTCGTCGTCTATGGTGCGCTGCGGTTCCGATCGGCGCTGAACGGCGGCGCCACACTGGTCGCCGCAGCATCTGCCGGCAGCCTGTGGGCGAGCCTTGTCACCTGCCTGATCCTGACCTGGGCCAATCCGCATGTCTATCTCGACACCTTCGGGCTGATCGGCGCCGTCTCCACCAGCTTTGCCGGCGCGGTCGCAAAGACGGGTTTCGCCGCCGGCGCCATCCTGTCGTCGTTCACCTTCTTCTTCGCGCTCGGCTACGGCGCGCGCGCGCTGGGTCCGCTGATGCGCCGCCCCGGCGCCTGGCGGGTGCTCGACACCATCATCGCG
>RFIR01000156.1 GCA_003695135.1 Alphaproteobacteria bacterium
CCGGTCAGATAGGCGCGATAGCTCTCCCAGCCGCTGGTGCAGCGGGCAAGGAACGCCTCATCAGCCTTTCCGGTGCGGACGATCTCATGGGTCAGCGCCAGGATCAGCGCGGTATCGGTGCCGGGGCGCACCGCCAGCCATTCGGCTCCGGGCAGATCGCCCGCGCGCGGCGAGACGTTGATCACCCGCGCGCCGCCGGCGAGCAGCCGCTCCAGCCAGCCGCCCAGCTCGTGCCGGCTGGTGCCGGCCGAGGCGATCTGGGCAGTGCGGGTCGAGATGCCGCCGAAGGCGAGCAGGATCTCGCAATGCCGCGCGACCAGCTCCAGACTGGTCATCTGGTCCTGGAAGGCGCGGTTGCTCATGCCGATGATGCGGGGCAGCAGCACCTCGGCGGCGGCATGGGAATAGGTATCGCGCGAGGAGACATGGCCGCCGGCGAGGTTGAGAAAGCGCCGCAGCTGGCTTTGCGCGTGATGGAACCGGCCCGAGCTCGCCCAGCCGTAGGAGCCGGCGAAGATCGCACCATTGCCATGTGCGGCGCGCACCCGGTCGATCTCGGCTGCCGTGCGCGCGATCGCCTCGTCCCAGTCGAGCCGCACGAACGGGTCTGCACCGCGCCCGGCGCCGCCATCGCCCTCCAGCCAGCCGCGTCGAACGGCGGGCGCGAGGATGCGGCTTTCCGGGTCGCGCGCCGCCGAGACCCAGCCGCGGCCGATCCGCGACGGGGCCGGATCGTCGTCGAGCGGGACGAGATCCGCGCCCTCGACCCGGTACACGCCCCAATGGGCTGCCATGTAGCGCATGCGACCTCCCATCCCCGCGACGGTCATGCGGGGCTCTCGATTGGCGCATATTACCGACATGTCGGCATATGCAAACCACGCAACAGCTTCGGGTGCGCAATGTGAAGCGGACCGGTGACAGGCGCAGGGCATTCGCCAGCGGGTGATCGGGCGCACCATCCCCAACGATGGCAGCTTGGCAACGGCAACGGAAGTTTCGCGAATTCATGCAGGGCAGAATTCCCCAGTTCGGTGAGTCCGGCATCAGCGGTCATCGGTGGTTGGCAGCTGCCTTAGACGAGCTTGGCGGTCTGCCGCACCGCCTTCCCGGCGGTGGCGGAGCAGTGGGGCGCCGGCGCGCGCATCAAACCCGATCTGGCGCATCTCCCCGCAAGCCGAGACCTGATAGCCGCAAAAGAACAGGCCGCGCCCGGCGCCAGGGCGATGACCTCCATCGCCACGATGCCGCCCATCGACACGCCCGGCAGTGCGAAGCTTTCCGGCACGGCATCGAGTGTCGCCGCTGCCATCTCCGCGATGGTCGCGGCCTGCCCAAGACTTGCCAGAAGCGGGGGGCGCCCACGCGGAAAATCCGGCAATCCGGGGCTCGAAGAGGCACCCGTCGCACATCATGCCCGGGATCAGGATGAGAGGCAGCATCATGGGCGAGCCCTGTCCCTTCGCCCCGCGCCACCGGCCCGCCTCGGGACGTGGCCCCGCCGGAGGCAAAGAGGCGCACCGCCGCCTCCCGGCCGCGCCGCGACGCGGCGGCGCGAGCGATCCCGATGCGCGTCATGCGGTGTTCGCGGGTGATCTTCGGGCCGGTCCCGCTGGGAAGACATCCGGCTGATCATCCCGTCCCAGGCCTCGGGCGTGAAGGCCCGGGTCACGCTCGCGGTCACGTTCCCGGTCCGGCGAGCCGCTATGACGAAGGCCATCACAGACTCGTAATCCGGTGCGCTCACCTTCACGATGAGGTCGAACTCGGCCATGCAGAACCAGAAGGCCGACATCCCAGTCCGGGATCACGCGCATCAGCCGGGCGTTCACGAGGCACCGCCTTCGCCACCGGACGCGCGGGCCGGCATCGGGCCTCCGGACCGCCGTTCCGCCCGGGCATTGGCGGCCACGTCGATCAGGATGACCGCACCGATCACCGCAAGCAGGACAAACGTGTTTATGCGCAGGAACGGCAACGCGGTATCGAGTACGGCAATGGACAGTGCCCCGAGCACGGCACCGGCTACGGTGCCGCTGCCGCCGGCGATGCTGACCCGCCGATCACGCAGGCGGCGATGATCGCGAACTCGTGCCCCTCGGCGGTCCGAGTGCAGGCGATGGCAAAATGTCCCGCACAAAGATGTCTCGCCAGCCCGGCCAGCAGCGCACCGCGGTGGTGCGGCAGGCCGCTCACTGGCGCACCCTCCGCACTGGAAGGTTCGACCGTTTTGGGGTGCGCCTTTCGCTTCCGGCGCCCCGCTGCGACGGCCGGGGTCGCTTTCCGGCGAATGGCCCGCATGAGACCTGCCGCGCGCGCGGTGTCGGGAGAACATGACTGGCCACAGGTTATAGCGCCAGGGCTGCGATCCCGGAGCGCCGGAAAAAGAGCGTCCCGCGATGCCCCCCGACCGGAAGGAGCCTGGCCCGCATCAAGGAGAAACGGGAATGGGATTTGTCGCGGTGCTGGACTGGGCCGCCACACACGCGTTCTGTGTTATCGATACCGGGTGCAGGCGATGCCGAGGCGTCTGGCGCGGATCGCGCCGCCGGCGGAAAGGACCACCCCGGCGATGCCTGTCTGCTGCGGGCCTGCTTCGGACCGGCGGCCACCGCTTCAGGCCGCTCGAGCGCCGCGGTGACGATCCCGCACGCTCAGGGCGCCAATCAGCTCGCCGTCGAGGCGGGACTCTGCCCCGACACCCACCAGTCCGGGAAGTCCTGCGACGTCGGGTTCCCAGGGGCCTGCAACCGAAGACTGCCAAAGGCCATCACCTGCTTCGCCGACAACTCCCGACACGCCTCCGCATGGGCCGCAGACGTCTACAACCGTGCCTGCGCCAGGGGCTGCCGCCACCCCCCACGCCATCCGCATCCTCGGACGGGCGTGGTCCGTATCATCTGGCGCGCATGGAACGACCGAACCACATACGATCCGGCAATCCACAACGCCGCAGCACAGACAGGTTGACACAGGCTGTCTCTCTGCCTCGCCGGCAGTGCCGTTCTCGGCTGGAGGGGTGGTGGGACGGGCAGAATCGACCTGCGACCATCACCTCCTCAAAATCGAGCCCGTGGAAGACAGGTGGAAGATGGAAGTAATCGGCAGCGGACAGAATGCCGTGTAACCAGTTGATTTCCTTGGTGAGCCCGGCAGGAATCGAACCTGCGACCCACTGATTAAAAGTCAGTTGCTCTACCAACTGAGCTACGGGCCCGACCGGCGCGGAACCTATGAGCGTCGATGCCGGGCGTCAAGGGCGCGAAGGGCGGGGTGGCGGGCCGTCTTCCGCCGGCGAGGCGCGGACGGACCGGGGCGATGCCGTGCACGGGGCGCCATCGGGCCTGCACGAGGCGCGGCGGGCTTGACGGGGCCCGCGATCCCGGTCAGGACGGCGCGAGGCTTTCGGAGAACGGAGCGGCGCATGGGCGTGATCGGCGTGATCGGCGGCAGCGGGGTCTACGAGATCGACGGGCTTGAGGATGCCGAATGGCGCAGCGTCGAGACCCCGTGGGGAGCGCCTTCCGACCAGATCCTGTTCGGCACGCTTTCGGGCACGCCGATGGCGTTTCTGCCCCGGCACGGGCGCGGGCATGTGCAGTCACCGGGCTCGATCAACTACCGCGCCAATATCGACGCGCTCAAGCGTTCGGGCGTGACCCATATCGTCTCGCTTTCGGCCTGCGGTTCGTTCCGCGAAGAATATGCCCCCGGCGATTTCGTGCTTGTCGACCAGTTCATCGACCGGACGGTGGCGCGCGAGACGAGCTTTTTCGGTGAGGGCTGCGTGGGCCATGTCTCGATGGCCCATCCGGTCTGTGCCGAGCTCGGCGACCGGCTGGATCAGGCCGCGCGCGGATCGGACATCACGCTTCATCGCGGCGGCGCCTATCTGTGCATGGAGGGGCCGCAATTCTCGACCCTCGCCGAAAGCCGGCTCTATCGCGAGGTGTGGGGTTGCGACGTCATCGGCATGACCAACCTGCCGGAGGCCAAGCTCGCCCGCGAGGCCGAGATCTGCTATGCCACCGTGGCGATGGTCACCGATTACGACAGCTGGCATCCCGATCACGGCACGGTGGATATCAGCGCCATCATCGCCACGCTGACTGCCAATGCCGGGAAGGCGCGCCAGCTGGTCGCCTATCTCGCAGCCTTGGCGGGAGAGGCGCGCCGGCCCTGTCCCGCCGGCTGCGACCGCGCGCTCGATCACGCCATCCTGACCGCGCCGGACAAGCGCGATCCGGCGCTGGTGGCGCGGCTCGATGCGGTTGCGGGGCGGGTGCTGTGAGCGAAGGCGCAGTGGGCGGGACGGCGGGCGGGGCGGCGGGCCACACCACCCATGATGCGCTGGAGGATCCGCGCAACCGCGACATCCGCATCTATGTCAATGGCGACATCGTCCATCGCGACGAGGCGAAGGTGTCGGTCTATGATTCCGGCTTCCTGCTCGGCGACGGCATGTGGGAGGGGCTGCGCCTGCATGACGGTGTCTGGACCTTCTTCGACGAGCACATGGACCGGTTCTTCGCCGCCTGCAAGGCGGTGAGCCTGGAGGTGGGGCTCGACCGGGCCGGGATTCTCGACGCGCTCAACCGCACCGCCGCGGCCAACGGCATGACCACCGATGTGCATTGCCGGCTGATGCTGACGCGCGGCGTGAAGGCGCGGCCGTTCCAGCATCCGCGGCTCAGCCGATCGGGGCCGACGCTGGTCATCATCATGGAGCATTCCCGCCCCGCCGACAGCCTGCAGAGCGAAGGCATCCGCCTCGCCACCGTGCCGCAGGTGCGCGGCCTGCCGATGAGCCAAGATGCCAAGTACAACTCGCATTCCAAGCTCAACTGCGTCATCGCCTGCCTGCAGGCCGAACAGGCTGGCGCCGACGAGGCTCTGATGCTCGACCCGCATGGCTTCGTCAACACCACCAATGCCTGCAACTTCTTCATCGTGCGCAAGGGGCAGGTCTGGACCTCGACTGGCGACTACTGCATGAACGGCGTGACGCGGGCCAAGGTCATCGAGCTTTGCCGCGCCAACGACATCCCGGTCTTCGAGCGCAACTTCAGCCTGTTCGACACCTACAGCGCCGACGAGGCGTTCCTGACCGGTACCTTCGGCGCGCAGACCCCGGTGGCGAGCATCGACGGCAAGCCGATCGGCGATGGCGAAAGGCCCGTCACGAGGCGCATCCGCGCGCTCTACAAGGAATTGATCGCGCGCCAGACCGGGCCGCGGCTGACTGGGTGAGCCCAACAGCCCAGATTCCCGAGCATCGTCCGGCCCCGGAAGGAGATGGCGCGTGCGCGGGATGGACGGAAGGACCCCTGCAAAACTGCGGCATGAATGCAGGGCCTTCCAGCGCACCGATTTCTATTCGACACGATCGTGCGCGCGTAAAGTAATTAGAAGAGACCCCTGCGAAAACCGGATGCAGGCGGGCACCAGAATTGGACAAGGTTTTCGAGGGTTCATGCCTGCGTTCGCGTAAAGTAATTAGAAAATAACTTCGCAATCAATATTTACCAATCAACAGTGAAATTAAAAAGAACGCACGTGGCGCCGCATTTCGCGGCGCCCAAGCGCAACGCCCGGCACCGGCCTGCAGAGTTTTGCAGGAGTCTCTAAAAGAGATTCCTACGAAACCCGGATGCAGGCGGATGCCCGTAATGCACAAGGTCTTGCAGGGATCATGATCGCGCGCGCGTAAAATAACTTGAAGAGAGTCCTGCAAAACCCGGATGCAGACAGGCATCCTGAATGTGTCAGTTTTCAAACCAATCAAATCTGCGCGCGCATTAAATAATTTGAAAATAAATTTGCAATCAATATTTTACAATCAACAGTGAAAATAGGAAAGTTGCATGTAGCGCCGCATTTTGCGGCGCCCGGGCGATGCGACAGGGTCTGGCCGGCGGAGTTTTGCAGGACTCTCTTAAAAATAATTCTCCAATCAATATTAACCAAATAGG
>RFIR01000157.1 GCA_003695135.1 Alphaproteobacteria bacterium
CCGAAGCTGGAATCCCAGAACAGGCTGATCCCCACCGAGGCGCGGATATTGGCCGAATCATCGACCGTCCAGGTGTTGCCGTTGCGGGTGATCGAGGTGCGGTCGAGGTTCCACAGCGTGCCGACATCGGCGAACACGCCGCCATAGACGCCGTATTCTTCCGGCAGGCCGATGGGGAAGGTGGCCTGAAAGCGGGCCACCGCATAGTAGTTGCCGCCCAGAAAGTCGCCGGCGCGCCGCTGCACCCCGCCCGGGCCGTTGGGAAAGGCCGAGCTGTCGAGCGGCCCGAAGCCGCCATAGGCAAAGCCGCGGAAGCTGTCGCCGCCGAGGAAGAAGCGTTCGGTCACCGTGGTCTCGTAGCCGCCGAAGCCGATCAGCGCCCCGCCCTCGACCTCGGCCGACAGCACCACGTCGCCGTCGAAGAAGTTGGTCCAGGCCTTGGCGCTGGCCACGCTGCGCAGATACTGCGCATCACCGCCCAGCCCGGCGATGTCCTGGCTGAACTTGAACAGGAAGCCTTTGCGGGTCTCGACGGGATCGTCGCGCAGATCGTGGATGTAGGTATAGCCGATCGAGGAGGTCAGCCGCGTGCCGGCATCGGCGACGATGAAGCGCGAGGTCTGGATGCGGCTGGCCGGATCCCGGCTGATCGGGTCGATCTCGTCCTGCGAGATGCGGTAGCGCAGCTCCAGCCGGCCATCCTCGCTGACCGGAAATTCCACCCGCGGCTCGAAGCCGGCATTGATCTCGTCATAGGAGGATTCATCGCTCCGGTCGGAGCGGCGGTAGTAGAGATCGAACCCCGCACCCAGATCACGGTCGAACAGGGCAGGCTCGAAGAAGGAGAACTGCGCCGACTGGCGTTCGCCGGCCACGGTCAGATCGAGCTTGACCTGCTGGCCGCGGCCGAGGAAGTTCTTCTCGGAGATCACGAAGCTGCCGATCGGGCCGTCGGCCGAGGAATAGCCGACGCCGAAGGCCAGAGAGCCGGTCAGCTTTTCCTCAACATCCACCACGACGATGGCGCGGTCGTCCGACGAGCCCTGTTCGACCCGGACATCGGCCTTCTTGAAGAAGCCGGTACCCTGGATCCGGGCGCGGGCGCGCTGGATGGCGCGGCTGTTGAAGGCGTCGCCCTCGACGATGTCGAACTGGCGGCGGATAACCCGGTCGAGCGTGGAGGTGTTGCCGCGGATGTCGATGCGCTCGACATAGACGCGCGGCCCCTCGATCAGGTCATAGGTGATCGCGAGTGTGCGGTTGTAGCTGTCCTTCTGCACGCGCGGCCTGACCTGCAGGAAGGCATATCCCTTCTGCCCGGCCAGAAAGCTCATCGCGTCGATGGTCTTCTCGACATCATGGACGTTGTAGATCTCGCCCTCCCTGTGGCGGATCAGCGCCTCGAATTCGGCCGGATCGAGCCCGGCCGCCTCCGTGGTCACATGGGCGGGGCCATAGGTGTACTGCTCGCCTTCCGAGACTGCGAAGGTAACGAAGAAGCCGTTGCGGTCGACCGAAAGCTCGGCGCTGGCCGAGGTCACGGTGAAATCGACATAGCCGTGTTCGAGATAGAACCGGCGCAGCAGCTGCTTGTCGAGTTCCAGCCGGTCGGGATCATAGGTGTCGTTGCTGAACAGGAAGCTCAGGAACCCGGCCTCGGAGGTCTCGATGACCCGGCGCAGCCGGCGATCGGAGAAATGCTCGTTGCCCACGAAGGTGATCGAGGCGACCTCGGTCACCTTGCCCTCGACGATCTCGAAGACCAGATCGACGCGGTTCTCGGGCTGCTCGATGATCACCGGGCGCACCTCGGCGCCATAGCGGCCGGCGCGGCGATAGGCCTCGATGATGAGCTGGGCATCCTTCTCGGCCGAGCCGCGGGTGAAGATACGGCGCGGCTTGGAGGTGATCACGGCGGCCAGAGCGTCGTCATCGAGAACGTCGTTGCCCTCGAAATTGATGCGGTTGATCGAGGGGTTTTCCTGCACCTTGATCAGGAGCCGCCCGCCTTCGGGGGTGACGTTCACGTCGCGGAACAGCCCGGTGGCAAAGATGTTGCGCGCGGCAAGGTTGAGGTCCTCGGCGGTGACGCGCTTGCCGGTCTCGATGCCCGAATAGAGCCGGATGGTCTCGGCCGGGATGCGCTGGTTGCCGCTGACCACGATCTCGCGGAACACCGCCGAGGGTATCTGCGCCGCAGCCGGTGCGGGAGCGAGCAGGATCGTGCCACCGATTGCCGCGACGCCGAACGCGAGCGCGCCGGCCCGCAGCGCATGCCCCAGCACACCAATCCCGATCCTCATGGCAAACTCCCACCCATCGTCCGCGTTCCCCCGGGCGGGTCGTTTCACGCCAGCCCGATGAGTCTCAGCACATCGTTATAGGTTGCAAAAAGCATGAGCAGCAGCACCATTGCAAGCCCGAGCGCGGTGGCAAAGTCCACCCAGCGCCCCTCTGGCGGCCTGCCCGTCGCCGTCTCGATGCCCAGAAACACCAGATGCCCGCCATCGAGAACCGGGATCGGGAACAGGTTGAGCAGCCCGATCGCGGTGGAGATCAGCGCCACCAGCGAGATCAGGCGGTCGAGCCCGAGCTTGGCCATCTCGCCCGAAAGCTGGGCGATGCCGATGGGGCCCTGCAGGTTCTTGGCGCTGACATCGCCGCGGATGATGTGCACCAACCCGCTGATGGAGCTGACGATGACCTGTTCGGTGCGGACCACCCCGCTCAACAGCGCATCTGGCAGGGACTGGCTTTCGACGACCGGACCGATGACCGGCAGGATGCCGACGCCGATCAGCACCCTCTTCTCGAAGCCGCCATCGGCGGTCGGAATGTCGGTGACCTTCGGGGTCATGGTGACCGTGTGCAGCTCGGTGCCGCGCTGAAAGGTCACGGTCAGTTCACGCCCTTCGGAGGCCAGCACCACCTTCTGCAGTGCCGAGAAATCGGGAATCGGCCTGCCGTCGACCTCCAGGATCAGATCGCCCTCCTTCAGCCCGGCGCGCCAGGCGGCGGAATAGGGATGCACATCGCCCACCAGCGGCGGCTGCAGCGTGGGTATCTCCAGCATGCGGCGGGTGCCGTCGCGCTCCAGCTCGATCTTCAGCGGCGTGCCGGGTTCGACCTTTCCGGCCTCGGTATAGAATTCGCGCAGATTGGCAACCGGCTTGCCGTTGAGCGCAAGGATCACGTCGCCCGGTTTCAGCCCGGTCTCGTGGCCGGGAACCTCGACCACCGAGCCGATCACCGCGCTGTCCTGCGCCTTTCCCACCCACAGCGCCAGCGCGGCGAAGACGAGGATGGAGAACAGGAAGTTGAAGACCGGCCCGGCCGCGACCGTCAGCGCCCGGCGCCAGACGGCGGCGCCATGGAAGCTGTGCGCGCGGGTCTGCGGATCCATCGACGCCAGCATCTCCGGATCGGCGCGGCTGGAGCCGTCGGCATCGCCGAGGAACTTCACATAGCCGCCCAGCGGCAGCAGGCTGACCCGCCAGCGCGTGCCGCGCCGGTCGACCCAGCCGAACAGCTCGCGCCCGAAGCCGATCGAGAACACTTCCGCGTGGATGCCGCACCAGCGCCCGACCAGATAGTGGCCGAGCTCGTGCACGAACACCACCACGCCCAGCACGACCACAAACCACAGATAGATGAAGTACTCGGTGACGAACCCGTACAGCGTTTCCATGACCCGCATACTCTCCTTGAAAACGGCGCGATCCTACACCGGATCGGGTGTCCGGTCCCCGTGACGACTGCGCACGCCCCGCGCGCCCGACCAGGGCTCGGCGCGGCGTCCCGCGCTACCAGATAAACACCGAGGCGCCGCGCGAAAAGGTGATGGCTGCGCTGAGCAGCGCCGCGGCCATCAGTCCGTCGAGCCGGTCGAGCACGCCGCCATGGCCGGGCAGGAGCTGCGAGGCGTCCTTGACCCCCAGCCGGCGCTTGAGCGCGGATTCGGCCAGATCACCACCCTGCGCCACCAGCGCCGCCAGCGCCGAGACCGGGGCCACCGCCTCGACCAGCGTGCCGGTGGTCCAGCGCGAGAACAGCGCGCCGAGGATCGCGGCCAGCGCCATGCCGGCGAGGCTGCCCGCCCAGGTCTTCTTCGGCGACAGCCTTGGCCACAGCTTCGGCCCGCCGATCAGCCGGCCGCCGAAATAGCCGCCGACATCCGAGGCGATGACCACCAGGAACAGCCACAGCACCGCCTCGAAGCCATAGGCCGGGTCGGCGCGCAGCGCCACGATGCAGGCCATGGCCAGACCCGGCAGCATCTGGCCCGCGGCCAGCGCCGCGCCGCGCCGTTCGACGAGCCAGGCAAAGAGCGCCGCGACTGCCAGCAGCGCCATGCCCCAGCGCAGCAGGGTCAGACCGGTCACCAGCACAGCCGCGGCGACGGCGAACAGAACCAGCGCCCCGACCAGCCGGTCCCGCGCGCCGGCCATGCGGCGGATCTCCCACGCCATGGCTGCGGCGGCGAGCGCGAACAGCCCCGCCGTCCACAGACCGCCCGCCCAGACGCATCCCAGCGTCAGCCCGCCCAGCGCGAGACCCGTCGCCAACCGCGTGCGCAGATCGGCAAATCGGGTCGGGCGCGCGCTCACACCGAAACGGCACCGAAGCGGCGTTCGCGGCCGGAAAACACCGACAGGATCTCGGCAAGGCGATCGGGCGTGAAATCGGGCCAGCATTCCTCGACGAAGGCATATTCGGCATAGGCGCATTGCCAGAGCAGGAAGTTGGAGATGCGCGTCTCGCCCGAGGTCCGGATCACCAGATCGGGATCGGGCAGCCCGCCAGTGTCGAGAAACCCGGCGAAATGCTCCTCGGTCACCGCCTCGGGCTCGAGCCTTCCCTCGGCCACCGCCTGCGCGAGCTTGCGCGCGGCGCGGGTCATCTCGTCGCGCCCGCCATAGTTGATGGCGATGTTGAGAAAGAGCCGGTCATTGGCGGCCGAGCGCCGCTCCAGCGCCTCCATCATCTCGACCAGCCCGGTGCCGAGGCGCGAACGCTCGCCGATGAACCGCACCCGCACGCCCTTGGCGACCAGCTCGGCCGATTCCTTGCGCAGATAGCGGCGGAAAAGGGTCATCAGGCCGCTGACCTCCTCGCGCGGGCGGCGCCAGTTCTCGGTCGAGAAGGCGAACAGCGTCAGGTAGCGGATGCCCAGATCGGGGCAACTCTCGACCACGGCGCGGACTGCATCCGCGCCCGCCTTGTGCCCGTTCAGCCGCGGCAATCCGCGGCGCGCGGCCCAGCGGCCGTTGCCGTCCATGATGATGGCGACATGCGCCGGTGTCCTGCAGGCCTCTGCCCGTGCCTCATCGCGCATCGCTGTCTCCGCAACCGTCCTTCGCGCGTCCCGCTCAGACCTGCATGATTTCCTGCTGCTTGGCTTCCAGCGCCTCGTCGATCTTCGCGATATGCGCGTCGGTCAACGCCTGCACCTCGTCGGACCAGATCTTCTGGTCGTCTTCACTCATGCCCTGCGCCTTCCTGATCCTGTCCATGCCGTCGCGGCGCACGTTGCGCACCGCCACACGGGCCTGTTCGGCATATTGCCCGGCAAGTTTGGCCAATTCGCGGCGGCGTTCCTCGTTCAGCTCCGGTATCGGCAGGCGGATGATGGTGCCGTCGACCACCGGGTTGATGCCCAGCCCCGACATGCGCAGCGCCTTTTCCACCGCGCCGACCAGCCCCTTGTCCCAGACATTGATGGTCAGCATGCGCGGCTCGGGCACGTTGATGGTGCCGCACTGGTTGAGCGGCATGGTGGAGCCATAGGCCTCGACCGTGATCGGGTCGAGCATCGAGGCCGAGGCCCGCCCGGTGCGCAGGGTCAGGAATTCGCTGCGCAGCGCGTTCAGCGCGCCGTCCATGCGCCGTTCAAGATCCTCGATGTCGATCTCGTCATCCTGTGACATCTCGTCCTCCCGTCGGTCGCGGCCGGCCCGGCCCTGCCGGGTCAGTCCTCCGCGACCACAGTGAAATTGCCCTCGCCACGCAGCACGGCGGCAAATCCGCCGGGCTGGGCGAGCGAAAACACTATTATCGGCAGCTTGTTGTCGCGCGCCAGTGCAATTGCGGACGCATCCATCACCTTGAGGTTGCGCGCCAGCACCTCGTCATAGCTGATGCGGTCGTAGCGTACCGCCTCCGGGTCGGTCTTGGGATCGGCGCTGTAGACGCCGTCGACCTTGGTCCCCTTGTAGATCGCCTCGCAGGACATCTCCGAGGCGCGCAGCGTCGCCGCGGTATCGGTGGTGAAATAGGGATTGCCGGTGCCGGCGGCGAAGATGCAGACCCGCTTCTTCTCAAGATGGCGCACGGCGCGGCGGCGGATATAGGGCTCGCAGACCTCGTCCATGGGGATGGCCGAGATCACCCGGGTAAAGATGCCCAGCGATTCCAGCGCCGCCTGCATGGCCAGCGCGTTCATCACCGTGGCCAGCATGCCCATGTAGTCGGCCGTGGTCCGCTCGATGCCCTGGCCCGAAAGCTGCAGCCCGCGAAAGATATTACCACCGCCGATGACGAGGCAGACCTCGACGCCCATGCGCACCACCTCGGCCACCTGGGCGGCGATCGCACGAACGGTGGGCGGATGCAGGCCGTAGCCCTGATCGCCCATCAGGGCCTCGCCGGAGATTTTCAGCAGGACGCGGCGGTACTTGACGGCGGGTTGCTGTTCCTGTTCCTCCGCCATGCACGACCTTCAATTGCCTTGTCCACTGCCCGGCGGGAACATGTCCGAAAGCCCCGGTTCATGCAAGACCCTTTCGGGCTGCGCAGACCGGTCGAATGGGATAGGCTCAAGCCTTCATCCGATTCGGGGGCTCAATCATGCCGGGGGGTCGCGCCATGCGTCTGGGGGCGGCATGCGTGCTGTTCGCGCTGCTGTCGGCCTGCAGCAGCGAGACACAGCTTGGAACGATCGAACCGCCCAAGACCCGGATCGAGACCTATTCGGTCGAGATCCGCGGCGCGCCCGAGGGCGATTTCACCGACATCGCGAAGGAGGCGCTGCAGGTCTACCGGCTGAAGGAGGCGGGCGTCGCCTCGCGCGCCTTCCTTCTGCGCCGCGCCGAGGGCGACATTCCCACCCTTGTCCGCCTGCTGCGCTCACGCGGCTATTTCGAGGGCACGGCCAGCGCCGCGCTCATGCCCCAGGCGAAGGATCGCGCGCCCGAGATCGTCTTCACCGTCACGCCGGGGCCGCGCTACA
>RFIR01000158.1 GCA_003695135.1 Alphaproteobacteria bacterium
GCAGTCGATCAACACCGAGATGTACGAGGCCGCCGAGATCGACGGTGCCACCCCCTTCCAGCAGTTCTGGAGCCTGTCGCTGCCGCAGCTGGCCACCATCCTCGCCATCCTGTTCCTGCTGCGCTTCATCTGGACCTTCAACAAGTTCGACGACATCTTCCTGATGACCGGTGGCGCGGCGGGCACGCGCACGCTGACGGTCAATGTCTACGAACAGGCGATCGGGCTTTCCAACATCGGCGCCGGTGCGGCGGTGGCTGTGGTGGTGTTCGTGGTGCTGCTCGTCTTTGCGCTGGTCTTCTTCAGATTCTCGCCGAAGGAGGAATGAGATGGCCGCAATCACCCAGACAAGCGGCGCCGGCCTGCGCTCGGGGCTGAGCGTCGCCGTCCTCGCCGGGCTCGTCTTCGCCTTCGTCTACATGATCGTGATCGGCGTGGCGCTGGCGCTGGTCTCCGGCCTGCCCACGCGCCCGCCGGCGGGGCTGGCGGCCCTGGCCGGGCTTGCGGCGGCGGTGGCGATGGTGGCGACCCCGCTGGCGCGGCGCGGGACCGGGCGCAGCCGGGCGCTGGCCGCCATCGTGCTGGTTGTCGTGCTCGGCCTTCTCAGCCTCGGCGCCCCCTTCGGGCTTTCCCTCGGCCGCTCCCCCTTCTGGCAGATCGTGGCGCTGACGCTCTTTGTCGGCGCCACCGTCCAGACGCTCTGGCTCTGCCTGCACGATGCGCCCTGGGGGCAGGTGCGCCGCTATGATTTCGAAAGGCTGCTGATCCGGGTGGCGCGCGGTTTCGGCTACATCTTCTTCACCGTCTTCGTGGTGCTGCCCTTCTATGTGATGGTGATGACGAGCTTCAAGAGCCAGGCGGAACTGCTGGCCAATCCGCTCGATTTCTCCATCGACCTGACGAAAGCGGGGCTCCTGTCGAGCTACACCGAGCTTTTCACCAATTTCCGCTTCGGCACCTACATGCTCAATTCGGCCATCGTCTCGGTGGCCACGGTGATCATCACGCTGGCCATCGCGGTGCCCGGCGCCTATGCCGTCGCCCGTCTGCGCTTTCGCGGCCGCGCCTTCTTCGCCCGCTCGATCCTGCTGATCTACATGGTGCCGGCCATCGTGCTGGTGCTGCCGCTCTATGCGGTGTTCAGCCAGCTGGGGCTGCGCAACTCCATCACCGGGCTGCTGATCGTCTATCCGGCGATGACCATCCCGGTCGCGCTCTACATGCTGCAGGGATACTTTCGCGGCCTGCCGGCCGAGATGGAGGAGGCGGGGCTGATGGACGGGCTGACGCGCGCGGGCGTGATCGGCAAGATCACCCTGCCGCTCAGCCTGCCGGCGCTGGCCTCGGTCGGCCTCTACGTGTTCATGATCGCCTGGAACGAGTTTCTCTTCGCCTTCATGTTCCTCGACGATCCCGGCATCTTCACCCTGCCGCGCGGGGTGGCCTCGCTCAATTCCTCCGAGCTGCCGCGCGAGCTGATGATGGCCGGTGCGGTGATCGCGACCGTGCCGATCATGGCGATCTTCCTTTGGCTGGAGCGGTTCATGGTTCAGGGTCTGGCAGCGGGGGCGGTCAAGGGATGACACCGGATCTCGACGAGCGGGCCGCGGCGATCCTGCGCGCCAATGACCGCGGCGGCTACACGGTGCCCACCGCCGGGCTCTACCCCTATCAGTGGAACTGGGATTCGGGCCTTGCGGCGCTGGGCTTCGCCCAGTTCGATCTCGACCGCGCCTGGCGCGAGCTGGAAACGCTGGCCGAGGCGGCCTGGCCCAACGGCATGTGGCCCCATATCGTGTTCCGCGCCGACGATCCCGATTATTTCCCCGGCCCCTCGGTCTGGGATGCGGGCGGCGAGGCGGCCTTCCCCTCCTCGGGCGTATCGCAGCCGCCGGTGGCGATCAGCATGGCCCGGCTGCTTTACGAGCGCGACCCGGAATTCGGCCGGCCCCGGCTGGCCGCGCTGATGCCGAAGCTCCTCGCCTGGCGCGACTGGTTCCGACGCGACCGGGCGGGTCATGGCGGGGCGATCCTGATCACCCATCCCTGGGAATCGGGCCGCGACAATGCGCCGGACTGGGACGCGGCCCTGGCCAATGTATCGGCCGAGGGGGTCGGCCCCTATACGCGGCGCGACACCGCCCATGTCGATCCCGCGATGCGCCCGACCAGGGCCGAATACGACCGCTATATCGCGCTGGTGAGCTGGGGGCGTGCGGCCGGCTGGGATACCGGCCGCATCGCCCGCGAAGGCCCGTTCGCGGTGGCCGATCCTGCCACCACCTTCATCCTGATGCGGGCCGATCGCGACCTGATGGCGCTGGCCGAGGCGCTGGGCGAGGCGGAGGCGGCGCGGCGCATCGCGGCCGATCTCGACCGGGCCGGGGACGCGGCCGCAGCACTGTGGTCCGATGCGCTCGGCGCCTATGTCGCGCGCGACGAACGCACGGGGCGGCAGGCCGACTGCATCAGCTCTGCCGCGTTCCTCGCCTGGTATGGCGGGATGCGCGACCCGAACCGCGAGGGCCGGCTCATGACCACCCTGCGCGCCGTGCTGCAGGCCGCCCCGCGCGCCCTGCCCAGCCTCGACCCGCGCGATCCCCGCTTCGATGCGCGGCGCTACTGGCGCGGGCCGGTCTGGGCCTTCATCAACTGGATGGTCGCGCGCGGGCTGGCCGAGGCCGGCCATCACGCCGAGGCCGCCCGCCTGCGCGCCGACACGCGCGCGCTGATCGAGGGCGCGGGGTTTTGCGAATATTTCGATCCGACCGACGGCTCCGGCGCCGGCGGGCGCGAATTTTCCTGGACGGCCGCGGTCTGGCTTGCCTGGGCCAGCCCCGCGCATGAGGAAGGGTGACGGCAATGGGCGCGATCACACTGGATTCGGTCGAGAAGTGGTTCGATACCGCGCAGGTCATCAAGGGCGTCAATCTGCAGGTCGAGGATGGCGAGTTCGTCATCTTCGTCGGTCCCTCGGGCTGCGGGAAATCGACCCTGCTGCGCCTGATCTCGGGGCTGGAGGAAATCAGCCGCGGGCGGCTTCTGATCGACGGGCGCGACGTGACCGCCGAGCCGCCCTCGGGCCGGGGTCTGGCCATGGTCTTCCAGTCCTATGCGCTCTACCCGCACATGACGGTGCGCGAGAACATGGGCTTCGGGCTGAAGACCGCCCATGTGCCCCGGGCCGAGATCGAGGCAAGGGTGGCGGAGGCGGCGCGCGTGCTCAAGCTCGAGGCGCTGCTCGACCGCCGGCCGAAGGATCTCTCCGGCGGCCAGCGCCAGCGCGTGGCGATCGGGCGTTCGATCGTGCGCGAGCCCACCGCCTTCCTGTTCGACGAGCCGCTGTCCAATCTCGACGCCGCGCTGCGGGTGGAGATGCGCTTCGAGATCGCCAAGCTGCACCAGACGCTGGGCGCGACGATGATCTATGTCACCCATGACCAGATCGAGGCGATGACGCTCGCGGACAAGATCGTGGTGCTCCAGGACGGGGTGATCGAGCAGGTCGGCAGCCCCCGCGCGCTCTACGAGCGCCCCGCGAACCTGTTCGTGGCCCAGTTCATCGGCAGCCCGAAGATGAATGTCGGCCCCTGCCAGGTGGCGGAGGGGCGCTTCACGCTGCCCGGCAATGGTGGCGGCCCGGCGCCGGCCGGGGCCGCCAGCGCCAACCGTCTCGGCATCCGGCCCGAAAACATCACCCTGACCGAACCCGGCAAGGGCCACGCCACCGGCAGGGTGGAGGTGACCGAATATCTCGGCGCCGATGTGATGCTGTTCGTCGATTGCGGCGAATTCGGCGTCATCAATGCGCGCCATGTCGGCGATACCGCATTGCGCCCCGGCGATCGGGTGGGCCTGGCC
>RFIR01000159.1 GCA_003695135.1 Alphaproteobacteria bacterium
CGCGCGCGACCGTGACCGCCGGCCGCCGGCGGAGGAGGAGGCGCAGGCCGCGCCCGATCCCGCCTGTCTGCCCGATGCGGCGCTCGATCTCGCCGCCTGGGCGGGCAGCGGCACGCCCGCGGCCCAGATCGCCGAGGCGCGCGCGGCGCTGGTCGGCGAATTCGACCGCGTCGCGCCGGAGGCGGTCGCAACGCTCGCCCGGCGCTATCTCTCGCTCGGTTTCGGGGCCGAGGCCGAGGCGCTGATTGCCGCCTTCGACACCGCCGCCCGCCCGGTGCCCGAGGCCGCGCTCATCACCGATCTCGCCCGGGTGCTGGACGGGCGCGTCCCCCCCGCCTCCGGCCCGCTCACCGCCGTGCAGAACTGCCCCGGGGCCATGGGCATGTGGGGCTGGCTGGCCCGGCTCGACCCGCTCAGCGCCGCACCGCCGCCCGGGCTGGCCCCGCCCCCGGCGGAGACGCTGAAATCCGCCTTCGGGGCGCTGCCGCCGCGGCTGCGCCGCCTGATCGGCCCCCGGCTGGTGCGCAGCCTGCTGCGCAGCGGCGAGCCGGCGGTGGCCGGCGATCTGCTGGCGCTGATCCGCCGGGCGCCGGGCAGCTATGGCGACGACTATTACCTCGCCCAGGCCGCCTTTCTGGAGGCGACCGGCGATGCGCCGGCGGCCGAGGCGATCTGGCGGGCGCTGATCGCGCGCAACCGGCCCAACGCGCCCGAGGCGATGGTCGCGCTCAGCGAGAGCCGGCTGGCCCGCGGCCTGCCGCCGCCGGACAATCTCGCCGGCGATCTCGCCAGCGCCGCCTTCGCGCAGCGCCACTCCGAGGAGGGGGTGCGCCTGCGCCAGGCCGAGATCGAGGCGCGCGCCGCCGAGGGCGACCTGCCCGGCGCGCTGGCGCGCATCGCCGCCGATCTTTCCGCCGAGCCCGAGCGCGCCGCGGCGCTGCGCGCACTGGCCGCGCGGGTGCTGGCGCGCTCGGATCCCGGACGGACCGGCCCGGCCCGCTATGCCGCCGCGGTGCTGGGGCATGGCGATCTCCTGGCGAGCGACGCCTCGGCCGATCCGGCGCGGCTGGTGGTCGCCGCGGCGCTGATCGGCATCGGCCTGCCCAATGCCGCGCGCGACCTGCTCGCCCCGGCGCTGGCGCGCGGCTCGGATGCGGCCCGGCTGACCGCGGCCACGGCGGCGCTGGCGATGGACGAGCCGGCGGCGGCGCAGAAGCTCGTCGAGGGCCTCGACAGCCGCGAGGCGGAGCTGGTCCGGGCCGCGGCGCTGGCGCGCGGCGGCGACTATCATGCCGCACTCGCCGCCCTGCCCGCCGACGCGCCCGAGCCGCTGCGCGCGCGCTATGCGTTTGCCGCCGGAGAATGGGACCGCGCCCAGGGCGTGGCCGATCCCGTCGACCGGCTGCTCGCTGCCTACATGGCCGGCCGCGATCCGGCGCAGCTGGCGCCCGAGGCCGCGCCGGCCGATCCCGCGCTCGCGCGCAAGGGCCAGGACTTTCTCACCCGCCCCGAAACCGAGGGGCCGGTCACGCTGGAAGCCGCCCGCCGCACCGCCGAGCTCGCCCGCAGCGCGCGCGAGCTGCTCGCCGGCCGCATCGCCCCCGGCGGCTGAGCCCGCCCGCACCCTTCAGGAGACCGCCCATGGACAATCCCGCCTATGTCGCCCTGACCCGCCAGAGCGGACTTGCCAGGGCACTGCAGGTGGTGGCCAACAACATCGCCAACATCTCCACCACCGGCTACCGGCGCGAGGGGGCGATCTTCGCCGAGATGCTGGTCGCCCAGCCCGACAAGCCCGGCACGCTGGCGATGACCGCGCTGCGCGCGCGCCACACCGACCTGACGCCGGGCGGGGTGCGCAATACCGGCGGCCGGCTCGACTTCGCGCTGGAGGGTCCGGGCTTCTTCCGCATCGAGACCGCGCAGGGCGAGCGGCTGACCCGCCGCGGCAGTTTCATGCTCAGCCCCGACAGCGAGCTGGTCACGCCCGAGGGCGACCGCGTGCTCGACGAGGGCGGCGCCCCGATCTTCATCCCCCCCGACGCGGCGGTGATCAGCGTCGCCGCCGACGGCACCATCGATGCCGACGGCACCCCGGTGGGCCGGCTCGGCCTGGTCGAGCTCGCCCGCCCGGCCGATCTCAGCCGCGAAAGCGGGGTGCTGTTCGTGCCCGAGGGCGAGATCCTGCCCGCCGAGACCACGAGGGTGATCCAGGGCGCGGTGGAAGGCTCCAATGTCGATCCGGTGCTGGAGATGGCCCGGATGATCGAGATCCAGCGCGCCTACGAGCTCGGCGCCCGCTTTCTCGACCGCGAGGACGAACGCATCCGCGCGGTGATCCGCACCCTCGGCCGCGCCGGCTGATCCGTTCAACCGAAAACCCGAAAGGAACCGCCCATGCGCGCCCTCTACATCGCCGCCACCGGAATGCAGGCCCAGCAGATGCGGGTCGAGGTGATCTCCAACAATCTCGCCAACATGTCGACCACCGCCTATAATGCGCGGCGGGCCGAGTTCGCCGATCTGCACTACCAGCAGCTCGCCCGCGCCGGCACCATCAACAGCCTGACCGGCGCGGTGCTGCCCGCCGGCGTGCAGCTGGGGCTGGGCGTGCGCGCCTCGGCGGTGTCGATGAACGTCGCCCAGGGCGCGCTGATCGCCACCGGGGGCGAGCTCGACATCGCCATCGACGGGGCGGGCTATCTGGAGATCACCCTGCCCTCGGGCGTCTCCGCCTATACCCGCGACGGCACGCTCAAGCGCGGGCCGGACGGGCAGGTGGTCACCTCGCAGGGCTTTGCGCTGGTGCCCGAGATCACCATCCCCGAGGATGCGCGCGCCATCACCATCAATGCCGATGGCGAGGTCTATGCCAAGTTCGCCGATCAGGTCGATCCGCAGCTTCTGGGCCGCATCACGCTGGTCAGCTTCACCAACCAGAAGGGGCTGGAGGCCATCGGCGACAATCTCTATCTGGAGACCACCGCCTCGGGCCAGCCGCTGACCGGCGATCCCGGCACCGAGGGGCGCGGCACGCTGCGCCAGGGCTATCTGGAGGAAAGCTCGGTCGATGCGGTGCGCGAGATCACCGAGCTGATCGAGGCGCAGCGCGGCTACGAGCTCAATGCCAAGGTGATCACCGCCGGCGACCAGATGCTGGCCGCCACCACCCAGATCCGGTGAGCCCCATGCGCGCCCGCATCGCCCTCGCCGCCCCGCCCGCCGCCCTGCTGTTCGCCCTCGCCCTGCCCGCTGCCGCCGCTGCGGCCGAGGCGACGCTGGTCGCCGCCCGCGCCCTGCGCGCCCACAGCGTCATCGCGCCTGCCGATGTGCGTCTGGTGCCCGGCGCCACGCCCGGCGCGCTCGACGATCCCGCCGCCGCCATCGGGCTGGAGACGCGGATGGCGATCTATCCCGGCCGGCCGATCCGGGCCGACCAGCTCGGGCCGCCGGCGCTGATCGAGCGCAACGCCACCGTCACCCTGCGCTACCGCCGCGGCGGGCTGCTGATCACCGCCGAGGGCCGGGCGCTGACCCGGGCCGGGGCGGGCGACCGGGTGCGGGTGATGAATCTCGACAGCCGCGCCATCGTCACCGGCATCCTCGGGCCGGACGGGGTGGTGGAGGTCGGCCGATGAGCGCGCGCCTCGTGCTGATCCTCGCCCTGGCCGTGGCCGGCTGCGCGCGGCTGGAAAATGTCGGCAAGCCGCCCGATTTCACCGCGCCGGGCCGGCCGGAGCCGGCGGTCGCGCCGGTGGCGCCGGAGCGGCTGGCCCTGGCCACGCCGCGGCCGGTGTCGGAGGCGACCACCCCGGCCTCGCTGTGGCGGGTGGGCCGCGAATCGCTCTTCGGCGATCGCCGCGCGCAGATGCAGGGCGACATCGTCACCGTGGTGATCGAGATCGACGACAAGGCCAAGATCTCCAACGCCACCACCCGCAACCGCTCGGGCACCGAATCGCTCTCGGTGCCCAACCTGTTCGGCGTGCCCAGCGTCGCGGACGTCATCCTGCCCAAGAATGCCGGGCTCGATCCGGCGGTCTCGATCAACTCCAACTCCAGCTCGGAGGGCGACGGCACCGTCGACCGCTCCGAGAAGATCGAGCTGCGCGTGGCCGCCACCGTCACCGATGTGCTGCCCAACGGGCACATGGTGATCCGCGGCGCGCAGGAGATCCGGGTCAATTACGAGCTGCGCGAGCTGCAGGTCGCCGGCGTCATCCGCCCCGAGGACATCAGCCGCCGCAACGAGGTCACCTATGACAAGATCGCCGAGGCGCGCATCCTCTATGGCGGGCGCGGGCAGCTGACCGAGGTGCAGCAGCCGCGCTACGGCCAGCAGATCGCCGACATCATCCTGCCGTTCTGAGGGGGCCCCATGCTGAAGAAACTCATGCCGGTCGTCCTGGCGCTGATCGGCCTTGCCGGCGGTCTCGCCGCCGGGGCGTTCCTGAAACCCGCCCCGGCGCCGGAAGAACCGGCGGCGAGCGAAACCGCCGAGACGAAGACCGCCCCCGCCGAGCACCCGGCCCCGGCCGAGACCGCGGCGGAGGCCGACCCGCTGGCCCATGACAGCCCCGCCGATCCGGAGGCGAAATGGGAATACGCCAAGCTCGACAACCAGTTCGTGGTGCCGGTGATGGGCGACGGGCGGGTGGCCTCGATGGTGGTGCTGTCGATCTCGCTGGAAATCACCCCCGGCCACGGCAACGATGTCTTCGCCCGCGAGCCCAAGCTGCGCGACAGCTTCCTGCGGGTGCTGTTCGCGCATGAGCGCGCGGGCGGGTTTTCCGGCGTCTTCACCGACCAGCGGGTGATGGGCGAGCTGCGCGGGCGTCTGCGCGAGGCCGCCCGCGCGGTGCTGGGCAAGATCGTCAACGACGTGCTGGTCACCGACATATTGCGCCAGGACGTCTGAGACCGGGCGGCGGGGCCGCCCCTGCCCCCGACCGCGCGGGTGCCGTGAAATGTGGCACCGGCGGCGATTGATCCGGATGCTCATCCGTTTGATGGACCCTGCGAAACAGGATGCAGGCGGATGCCCGGAATGCACAAGGTCTTGTGCGAATTGCGATCGCGCGCGCAAAGCAATTTTCAGAGACCCCTGCGAAACTCCGGCATGAATGCAAACGCTGGATCGGCCCGGTTTTCAGTCATCATAATCGCGCGCGCAAAGTAATTAGAAAATAATTCCCCAATCAATATTTAACAATCAACAGTGAAAATAATCGCAACATGTCCGGCGCCGCATTTCGCGGCGCCCGAGCGCAGCGCAAGGGTCTGGCCAGCGGAGTTTCGCTGGGGTCTCTTTCAAATAGTTCCCCAGAGGCCCCTGCAAAACCCGGGCATGAGTGCAAGCCGCTGGATCGGCCCGGTTTTCAGTCATCATGATCGCGCGCGCGTAAAGTAACTAGAAGAGACCCTGCGAAACTCCGGCGTGATGGGGCATCTCAGGCGAGACGCGTTTTCTGCCAATGTGTATCGCGCGCATGTAAAGTAATTAGAAAATAATTCCCCAATCAATATTTACCAAATAGGTGAAAATCAGGAACAAACTTCGCCGGCGCCGCATTTCGCCTCCGCCCGAGCGCAGCGTCCGGGTCTGGCCGGCGGGGTTTCGCAGGGCTCTCTTCCGATTACCTTGCGCGATCCCGATCCCTCCAGACCCTCCTGCGCCGGGGTATCGGCCTGCTGCCGGGTCTTGCGGCGGTCCTGTCCGGCTGCCTTGCGCGCGGGCAGTTCCGATCGCCGGCCAGGACGGCGCCCGCCTCAGGCGCGCCGGTCGCTGAGCGGCCGGCCCGGCGTCTCGGGCAGGATGGCGCCATGGGGATCGTAGAGCCCGATGCGCCCGGTGGCGTTCTCGATCTGGGCGATCTGGCGCGCGGCGGCGCGCAGCCCGTCGAGAAAGGCGCCGATCAGGCGCTGGTTGCGCCCGGCCTCGCGCTGCAGCCGCTCCAGGAGCGCGGCGCTGTCCTCGCCGGCGGGCGGCTCCATCGCCGCCAGCGACTCCAGGAGCGCCATGCGCCGCGGCGCGATGCGGGCCAGCTCCTCCAGCCGCGCCCGGCGCAGCGCGGCCCGCTCCTCGGCCAGAAGCCCGATCAGCCGGTGCACGCGCTGGCGCCAGCCCAGACCCTCCAGCCCGATACGCTCAAGCATCCCCCGTCTCCTCCGCCGCCAGCCCCTCGCGCGCGATCAGCGCGTTCAGGATGTGTTCGGCCAGCCCGATGCCGCCGGCCTCGGCCATCAGCCGCGCCTGTTCGCGCACCAGGAGGCTGGCAAAGGCGTCCTCGCCCGCGCCGCCGCCGAAGCTCTCGCGCGGCTTGCCGAGACCGGCCGCCTTCAGCATCTCGGCCAGAAAGCTCGCCTCGAAATCACGCGCCGCCTGTTCCAGCGCGGCACGACGCTCGGGCGAGACGGCGCGCGGTACCGGTCTGGCGGGCAGGGGCGCGGAGACGGGATCGCTCATGACGGGTTCCGGAACTTGCCGCGGGCGCGCTCGCCCGCCCCGCCATCCTGCCCGGCGAGCGTAAAGGATCCGTAAGGGTCGATGCGCCATGATGCGCACGGGGCGATCGGGGCGGCCGTCATCGCGCGAAGGAGCATGGATGAGCCTGGATCTGCCGAACGTGCTTTCGGGGCCGAAGCCCGATGCGGCGGGCAAGCCCCCCGACAGGCCGGTCACGACCGCGAATGATGCCGAAAGCGACGATCCCGCACGCGCGCAGGATGCCGGGCCGGGGCGGAACCGCAAGGCGGGGCGCGAGATCTTCACGCTGGAGGAGGTCGAGCTTCCCCCATCGCGCCCCGGGCAGGACGGGCGCGAGGGGGCGAAGACGCCTTCGGCGGACCAGCCGGCCACTGCCCTGCCTGCTCCGGTTCCCGGCCTGATCCCGGCTGCGGCGAGCGTCGAGCCCCGCCTCGCCGACGCGCCGGGCCGGTCGCCGCAAGCCGCGCCGCCGCCGGGACCGGACCGCGC
>RFIR01000160.1 GCA_003695135.1 Alphaproteobacteria bacterium
CTGTCGCCGGCGCCGACCTCGGAATCCTTCGCCCTGATCAGGCAGTTCGGCGACGGCACCATGAAGATGGGCTGCCCGCCCATGGAGATCGGCGCGGTCGATGTGCGCGACGTGGCCGAGGCGCATATGCGCGCTGCCTTCATCCCCGAGGCCGAGGGCCGGCACATCACCTCCTGCCGCACCGTCTCCTTCCTCGAGATCGGCCAAATCCTGCGCGAACGCTTCGGCGAGGACTGGCCGTTTCCCCGCCGCGAGCTGCCGAAATGGCTGCTCTGGCTGGTCGGCCCGCTGGCCAACCGCACGGTCACCCGCAGGATGGTGGTGCGCAACATGGGCCATCCGTGGAAGGCGGACAATTCGAAGTCGAAACGCGCGTTTGGGCTGGAATATCGCCCGATCGAGGACGCGTTGGCCGAGATGTTCCAGCAGCTGATCGACACGGGCCAGCTCAGGCCCCCGGCAGGGCGACGCGGTTGAATTCGCGCCGCGCGCGTGGTTGAAGGCGGCATCCGGAACCTGCTTCGGAGGCCGTCATGACCGAGCGCCTGCCGCATGAGAAGGGCTTTCATGTCTCCTGGGACCAGATCCACCGCGATGCCCGTGCACTGGCCTGGCGGCTCGACCGGCAGGGGCCGGGGCCGGACGGGTCGTGGCGGGCGGTGGTCGCCATCACCCGCGGCGGCATGGCGCCGGCGATGATCGTGGCCCGCGAGCTCGACATCCGCGTGGTCGACACCATCAGCGTGAAGAGCTACGACCATCAGGCCCGATCCGAGGCCGAGGTGCTCAAGCCGCCGGTGGCCGAGATGATCGGCGAGGGCGAGGGGGTGCTGATCATCGACGATCTGGTCGATACCGGCAAGACGTTGGAGCTGGTGCGCCGGCTCTATCCCAAGGCGCACTGCGCCACCGTCTATGCCAAGCCCAAGGGCCGGCCGATGGTCGACACCTACATCACCGAGGTCAGCCAGGACACCTGGATCTTCTTTCCCTGGGACATGGCGCTGCAATATGTCGAGCCGTTCCGCGGCCGGCCCTGAGCGGGTGGCGAGCGCAGTGGCGGCTCTGCCTGGTGATCCGGCCGATACTATTGGGTCCCGCTGGCAATACGGTCAACGATGAGGAGATGTCACGGACAGGGGGCCTCGCCCGGCGCAGCCGGGCGGCGCCCGACCCCGGGAGGGCGCACTGCGACGCTGATCGTGAGCGCGACCGACAGGCGAGACGGAATGTCATGCCCGGCCCCAAGGTTTCAACGCGCCCTCCCGGGGTCGGGCACCGCCCTGGTTGGGTTCCTGTGGTTTCCGGGACAGGATTCCAAAGGTTGAAGTTGCTCCACTAAAGCCCCGGCCCCTCCGGTCCCGGATCGAGATCCTGGGCAAAGCAGACGACATTGCCGTCGGGATCGGTGAACTCGATCTCGCGGCAGCCATAGAAGCGGTCCTGTGGCGCGGTGACCGGCGCACCCTGTGCCGTCGCGAGCTCGTGCAGCGCCGCGACATCGTCGACATAGATATAGGCCGCCCAGCCGGTGGCAGGCGTCACCGTCTCGGCGCGCTGCAGCGCCAGGGTGACATCGCCCAGCCGCAGGATCGAGAACCGTGCCGTGCCATCCTCGTCGCGCCAGAATCCGGCCGGCGCAAAGCCGAAACTCTGCGCGAAGGCGGCCGCGCCGGCCTCCACGTCGCTCACATGCAGGACCGGCATGGCGCGCAACGCCGTGGGCATCGGCTTTCTCCTCATCCGTGAAGCGGGCCTGGCCGGGAGGCCCGCCCCGCCCGGTTCAGGCCGGTGGCGTGTCCTCTGCCTGCCCGGCTTCGGCAGGCTCATCGGATGCCGCCGGCGCGGCAGCCGCCACGCCGACCTGCGCAGCCCGCAGCAGCCGGCCGGCGATGGTGAAGCCCTCGTTGATCACCTGAACGATCGTGCCGGGTTCGGCGCCGGGGGCGGGCACCTCGAACATGGCCTGATGCAGGTTGGGATCGAACCGGTCGCCGGGCTGGGGGCGCACCGCCTCGATGCGGTTGCGGGCGAAGGCGTTGAGCAGCTCGCGATGGGTCAGCTCGATGCCCTCGATGAACGCCCCCATCTCGGCGCGCTGCCTGTCGTCGACACTCTCCAGCGCGCGGACCAGACTGTCATGTACCGTCAGCAGGTCGCGCGCCAGCCGGGTGGCGCCGAAATTCTCCGCATCGCGCCGGTCGCGCTCGGCGCGCTTGCGGGCGTTCTCCGCCTCGGCCAGCGCGCGCAGGAGACGGTCCTTGAGCTCGTCGCGTTCCACGGTGAGCGAGAGGATCTCGGCCTCGCGCGGATCGAGCGCTGTCTCGGCCGTCCCTTCGGCCGCGCCTTCAGCCGCGCCGCCGGCGGCCTGCCCTTCGGCCGGCCCGGAATCGGTTTCCGCCTCGTTCTGTTCCTTCGGCCTGGCGCCTTGTGTCGTCATGCGTTCTCATCCTGTCTTCGGCCGGCCGGAGATCATTCGACCCACGAGCCGCGCCGTGTAATCCACGATCGGAACGATGCGGCCATAGTTCAGCCTTGTCGGGCCGATGACTCCGACCGCACCGATCATTTTTCGGTCTGCGTTCATATAGGGCGAAATCACCAGAGAGGAACCGGAAAGCGAAAACAGCTTGTTCTCCGATCCGATGAAGATGCGCACGCCCTCGCCGGTTTCGGCCAGCTGGAGCAGGTTGACGATATCCTGCTTGCGTTCGAGATCGTCGAGCAGCTCGCGGATCCGGTCCAGATCCTGTTCCTTGACGTTCTCGATCAGGTTGGAGCGGCCGCGCACGATCAGCCGCGAGGGCGGCGCCTCGTCCTTCTCGCCATCCCAGATCGCGGCGCCGGCCTCAACCAGCTCGCGGGTCAGCGAATCGATCTCCTGGCGCCGCGAATCAACCTCCTGGGCGATGACGTTGCGCAGCTCGTTCAGCGTCCGCCCGCGCAGGACGGTATTGAGGAAGTTCGACGCGCTCTGCATGGCCGAGGGGGTCATGCCGGGGGGCGGGTGGAACAGCCGGTTTTCGACCTGCCCGTCCTCGGTGACCAGGATTGCCAGCGCGTTCTCGGCCGAAAGCGGCACGAACTCGATATGCTTGATGGCGGCATCCGATTTCGGCGCCAGAACCAGCCCGGCGCCATGGGTCAGCCCCGACAGCATCTCGCCGGCCCGGTCCAGAAGCCCGGCAAGGTCGGGGTCGGGCTGGCCGAGCTTGCTCTCGATCTCGGCGCGTTCCTCCTCGGAAATGTCGCCGATCTCCAAGAGCCCGTCCACGAACAGCCGCAGACCGATCTGCGTCGGCACCCGCCCGGCCGAGACATGCGGGCTGCCCAGAAGCCCCAGCTCCTCGAGATCCTGCATCACGTTGCGGATCGAGGCCGGCGAGAGCTTTTCCTCATGCGCGCGCGCCAGCGTGCGCGAGCCGACCGGCTCTCCGGTCTCCAGATAGGTCTCCACCAGCCGCCGGAACACCGCCCGGCTGCGTTCGTTGAGATCGGCAAGGGAGGGCTCGCGGCTCATCCGCGCCTCCGTGCCGCCGCCGCGCC
>RFIR01000161.1 GCA_003695135.1 Alphaproteobacteria bacterium
CGTAGCGCGCCCGTTCGCCCGGGCGCATCCGGGTGATGTCGACACCGGCATAGGCGATGGTGCCTGCGGTGGCCGGCACCAGCCCGATCAGCGTCTTCATCAGCGTCGACTTGCCCATGCCGTTATGGCCGAGCACGCCGACGATCTCGCCCTCGGCGACATCGAGATCGATGCCGTGCAGCACCGGCACCCGGCCATAGCCGGCCGACAGGCCCCGCACCTCCAGCAGCGCGGTCATGCCCGGTGCCCCAGATAGATCTCGCGCGCCACCGGATCGGCCGAGATCGCATCCATGCTGTCCTCCATCAGGATGCGCCCCTCATGGAACAGCGTCACGGTGCGCGAGATCATGCGGATGAACTGCATGTCGTGCTCGACCACGATCATCGCCGCGCTGCGGTTGATCTCGCGGATCAGCTCGGCGGTGCGCCCGGTCTCCTCATGGGTCATGCCGGCGGCCGGCTCGTCGAGCAGCACCAGCCAGGGATCGGCGGCCACCACCATTCCGAGCTCGACCCATTGGCGCTGGCCATGCGCCAGCGTGCCGACGATGCGGGTCCGCACCTCGCCCAGCTGCAGCCGCTCGATGGTCTCGCGGGTCAGGGTCCGCGCCCGCTCCGCCCCGTGCCAGCGGCGGGCGGCGATCCAGATGTTTTCCTCCGCGCTCAGCCCGTCGAACACATTGGGCACCTGGGTCTTGATGCCGACGCCGAGCGCGGCGATCTCGTGCGGCTCGCGGCCGGCGACATGCACGTCGCGGATCACCACATCGCCCTCGGTGGGGCGCAGCTGGCCGGTGAGGCATTTGAAGAAGGTCGACTTGCCGGCGCCATTGGGGCCGATCAGGCAGCGCAGCTCGCCATCCCACAGGGTGAAATCGACCCGGTCCACCGCCCGCACCCCGCCGAAGGCCATCGAGAGGTTGCGGGTCTCCAGCACCACCTCGCCGCGTCTCATTCCGCCTCTCCCGCCACCTCGCCGCCGCGGGGCCGGCGCAGGCGCAGCCGCCGTTCGCGCGCACGCAGCGCCCGCCGCTGGCGGCGCGTGGCCGCCCAGCCGGTCAGCGTCGGGATCACGCCGCGGGGGACGGCGAGCACGAAGATCACAAGGATGATGCCGAGGATGAGGTTGGTGTTGAGCAGCTGCTGGGTACCCAGCGCCGCGGTGAGGTAGTAGAGCGCGAATGTGGCCAGGATCGGCCCGATCAGCGTGCCGCGCCCGCCCACGATCACCCAGATGATGGTCAGCGCCGACTGGCCGAGGCCGAACACATCCGGCGTCACCCGGCTGATGCCGACGGCGAAGAACACCCCGCCCAGCCCGGCGATCGCCGCACCCAGGGTGAAGATGCCGAGCTTGTAGAGGCGGGTGTCATAGGCCAGCAGCTCGGCCCGGGTCTCGTTTTCGCGGATCGCCACGCAGACCCGCCCGAAATGGGTGGTCACCACCCTGCCGCACAGGATGTAGACGAGGATCAGCGCGGCCATGGCGACGTAGAAGATGTGCTCGGGAAACAGCATCGCCGAGGCATCGCCGGGAATGTTGAGTGGCGGCGCGCCGGTGCCGTTGAACCCGCCCAGCAGCGCGTCGCCGATCTTGTATTCCGGGCCGGAGGTGCGGCGGATCAGCGAGTAGAGGATCAGCGAGACGGTCAGCGTGATGACGGCGAGATAGACATCCGAGACCCGACCGTAGAAGACGAAATAGCCCAGGATCGCCGCGAAGGCGGCCGCCACCAGCACCGCGATCAGGATGGCCCCGGTCGAGCCGCCGATATTGGTGGCCGCAATGGCATAGGCATAGGCGCCGAGGCCGAAGAAGGCGGTCTGGCCGAAGCAGAGGATGCCGCCGAAGCCCCAGATCAGCGCCAGGCTGAGCCCGAGGATCGCCAGCCCGATCACCTGGGTCAGGGTGATGATGGTGAAGAATTCCAGCGTAACCGGCGCGATCAGCGTGAACAGCACCGCCAGCGCGGCGACGATCAGCGTGCCCCGGAAATCCCGCGCCAGACGCATCAGAGGCTCTTGCGGAAGAAGCGACCGGTGATGCCCGTCGGCATCAGCCGCAGCAGCACGATGGCCAGCAGCAACAGCGCCACCTCGCCGATGGTCGGGCCGGTGATGAAGGCGACGATGCCGTTCACCCCGCCCAGCAGCACCGAGGCCGAGGCGGTGCCGGCCAGGATCGCCTGCCCGCCGGAGATCACGGTGATGAAGGCCTTGGCGATGTAGACAACGCCGATGGTCGGCAGCACCCCGGTGATCGGCGCCAGAAGCCCGCCGGCCAGCCCCGAGACCGCCGCGCCCAGCCCGAAGGTGATCATGTAGATGCGGCTGGTCGAGACGCCCAGCGCCGCGGCCATCTCGGCATTCTGCATGGTGCCGCGGGCGAGAAGGCCCAGCGTGGTCAGTTTCAGCACCGCATAGACCCCGGCCATGAGCGCGATCGCCACGCCGATCAGGAACAGCTCGTAGCCCGAGGAGGTATAGGCGCCGATGGTGATGACGCCCAGAGGCGGCGAGATGGTGGTGGTGGTGGAGGCCCCGAAGATCGAGGTGACGATGCCGATGAACAGCAGCGACAGCCCCCATGTCGCCAGCAGCGTGTCGATCATCCGCCCGTAAAGCCAGCGGATCAGCAGCCTTTCGACCACCACCCCGATCACGCCGACCACAAGCGGCGCGAGGATCAGCATGGCGATCCACAGATTGACGCCGTTGTTGGTCGCCACCACCACCGTATAGCCGCCCAGCATCAGGAACTCGCCATGGGCGAGGTTGATCACCCGCATCATGCCGAAGATGATCGCGAGCCCCAGGCTGATCAGCGCGAGGTTCGCGATGCCATAGACGATCGTCAGCGCGTCAGACGCGATCTGATCCATGATGCGGTTCCGGCCGGGCTGCCGGTCAGAGGTCGATGCCGGCGGCCTTCAGCCCGTTTTCGAACTTGAAGGTGCTCTGGTTGGGATTGGCCACCAGATCGCAGACCAGGAGCGTGTCGGCCGGCGGCTGCTTCTCGTAGCTCTTGACGATGTTGAAGGACTGGTCCTTCAGCTCGGCCAGATAGACGTTCACGATGGCGTGGTTGGTCCTGGGCTCGATGGTGACCCGGCCCGACGGCCCGTCGAATCCGATGCCCGACCGCAGAGCCTCGATCACCGCCTCGCGATCGGCCGTGCCGGCGGCCTTCACCGCCTCGGCCCAGATATAGGCGCCCTCATAGGAACGCGTCGCCAGCTCGTTCAGCGCCGGCGCATCCGCGCCCATGCGCTTGCGGAACCGGGCGACGAAATCCTTGTTGGCCGGGCTGTCGATCTCCTCGAAATAGGAATAGGCACAGACGATGCCGTTGCCTTCCTCGGCCGAGATCAGCTTGTGCTCGTTGCCGACGCCGAAGGTGGTCGAGGCGATCGGGATCGAGGCGTTCATCCCCGCCGCGGCATACTGGCGGTAGAAGCTGACATGCGCCCCGCCCACCAGCGCCGACATCACCATGTCGGGCTTGGCGGCCTGGATCTTCTTGATGGTGGGGCCGAAATTGGTGACGTCGAGCGGGAAGAATTCGGTCGCCACCGTCTCGCCGCCATTGTCGCGCACGTATTTCTGCACCCATTGCGCGGTGATCTGGCCGTAATTGTAATCGGCCGCGACGATATAGACCTTCTTGCCCCACTTGTTCATCGTGTAGGGCACCAGCTTTTCCACCGTCTGCGCCGGGGTCGAGCCGGTGCAGAAGCAGTTCAGGTCGCACACCCCGCCCTCGTATTGCGTGTTGTAGAAATAGAGCGTGCGATAGCGCGCGA
>RFIR01000162.1 GCA_003695135.1 Alphaproteobacteria bacterium
GGGCTGAAGCCGGTGCGGTAGGAGGCGAAGAAGGCATCGGTCCGGGCGCTGCGCACAGCCGGGTCCCAGAAGGCGCGGGAAAAGATGTCGTCGCGCTGGCGAAAACGGCGGAATGCCGGTGTCACCTCGATGCCCGCTTCGGCATCTTCGGGGTGCCGGGGGCTGTCGCTCATCGCGCCGCCCTGTGTTCGGCAAGATCGTTCCAGACCTGCTGGCGCCGGATCCGGCCCCCGGCCACCTCGAAGCGGTCGACGAAGCGGATACCGGAAAAGGCGGTGCCGTCGGGCCATTCGCCTTCCAGCGTACCGATGCACCAGACCGCGACCGCACCGTCGGGCAGACGACAACTTTCGGTGGCATCGTAGCTCTTTCGCACCCATCGGTAACGGGGCGCAGCCCAGGCCACCAGCTCCTCAAGCCGCCCGAAACGTACCCCGCCGGGGAACTCCATCACCGCCGCCTCGGCAAGCAGCCCGGAGGCGGCTTCGAGATCGCGCGCCTCCATCAGATCGAGAAAGCGCCGCACCAGCGCCTGCGCCTCCTTCTCGCCTGCCGCGCCTGGCATCGCCAGCTCCTGCACACTCACCGGGCTTGCCCCCGTCGCCGCCTTGTATAACCTGCGCGGGCCCGAGCGCCAGTGCAAGGCGCGGCGGAAGGGGGGGTGCATGCCGCAGACGCTGGCCCAGAAGATCATTGCCCGCGCGGCCGGGCGCGAAACGGTGCGCCCCGGCGAGGTGGTCACCGCGCGGGTCGATCTGGCGATGATCCACGATTCGGGCGGCCCGCGGCGGGTGGAGCCGATCTTGCGCGAGCTCGGCGTCGGCCTGTTCGACCCCGCGAAGGTGGTGCTGATCTCGGACCATTTCGTGCCCGGCGACACCGAGGAGGGCGCGCGCATCCTCGCGCTGACCCGCGACTGGGCGCGCGAGAAGGGCGTTGCCTTCCATGACGGCGAAGGCATCTGCCATGTCGTGCTGCCCGAGCGCGGGCATCTCAGACCGGGCATGTTCGTGGTCGGCGGCGACAGCCATTCGCCCACCGGCGGGGCCTTCGGCGCCTACATGTTCGGCATCGGTGCCACCGAGATGGCCGGGGTGCTGGCCACCGGCGAGATCTGGATCCGCGTGCCCGAAACCATCCTGATCGAATGGACCGGCACGCTGTCCCCCGGCGTGATGGCCAAGGACATCATGCTCGCGCTCTGCGGCCGGCTGGGCATGGATGGCGGGCGCTATCAGGCCGTCGAATATACCGGCAGCGCCATTGCCGCGCTCGACATGCAGGAGCGGATGACGCTGTCCAACATGGCCGCCGAGCTGGGCGCTCAGACCGGGCTGATCGCGCCCGATGAGGTGACCGCGGCCCATGTCACTGCCGCGGGCGGCGATCCGGGCGACTGGCAGGGGCTGCGGAGCGATCCCGATGCCACGCTGGTCGAACATCACCGCTTCGACGCCGCGACCCTCGCTCCGCAGGTCGCCGCGCCGCATTCCCCGGCCAATGCCATGCCGGTCACCGAGGCGCCGGAGACCGCGATCGACATCGCCTATATCGGTGCCTGCACCGGGGCGAAATACACCGACCTGAAGGCCGCCGCCGACATCCTGCGCGAGCGCAAGCTTGCCCCCGGCGTCACGCTTGCCGTCGCGCCCGCCTCGCGCCGTGATCAGGACCGCGCGGCGGCAGAAGGCATCATGGGCGTGTTCGAGGGTGCCGGCGCCCGCATCCTGCCCACCGCCTGCGGCATCTGCGCGGGCTATGGTGCCGACCGTCTCGCCCCCGGCACCACCTGCCTCTCGTCGACCGCCCGCAATTTCCGAGGCCGCATGGGCGATCCCTCCGCACGGGTCTGGCTGGCCTCACCGATGACGGTCGCGGCCTCGGCCATCGCCGGGCGCATCGCCGATCCGCGCGAATTTCTCGGGCAGGCGGCATGACCGGCCGCATCTTCCTGCTCGGCGACGACATCGACACCGACCAGCTCGCGCCGGGGCAGTACATGCGCGGCGGCATCGAGGCGATCATGGCGCATTGTCTGGAAGCCGTCCGCCCCGATTTCGCCTCGTCGGTCCGGCCCGGCGATATCCTCGTGGCGGGACGCAATTTCGGCCTCGGCTCCTCGCGCGAGCAGGCCGCAGAAGCCCTGAAACGCCTTGGCATCGCCGCCGTCATCGCCCGCAGCTTCGCCGGCATCTTCTATCGCAACGCCATCAATCTCGGCCTGCCGGTGCTGACCGCACCCTCGCTCGATGGCGTGCAGGACGGCGATATGGCCGAGCTCGATCTCGACGCCGCCACGCTGAGCCTGCCGGAACGGGGTCTGACCCTGCAGCTCGACCCGCTGCCCGGGAACCTGCGGGCGCTGATCGCCGATGGCGGGCTGGTAGCGCATCTGAAGAAGCGTTTCGCGCGCGAAACGGGAGGGTCCTAGTGGTTGGCTTCCAGGAGACGAAACCCAGGCATCATCCGGCTGTCGGCGGGGAGCCTCCGCCACCACACGCCTCGCCCGGGCCACAGCCCGGGCGGCGCCCGACCCTCCCCCCGGGAGGGCGCATATCCACGCAAACTCACTGACTTGACCGCAAGGATGTTCGAGCTGACTTCGCCCAACCCAGTGTTTCGACGCGCCCTCCCAGGGTCGGGCACCGCCCTTGGCGGCGAGGTCGGTCGTTAGAAAATCAGGAACCTGACATTTGAGTAATTCAAACAACCGCTTGGACCTCAAGGCCCGCCTTGCCTCCGGCCCGATCCTGCTCGCCCCGGGCGTCTACGACCCGCTCACCGCGCTGATCGCGACGCGGGCCGGGGCCGAGGCGCTCTATCTCTCCGGCGCGGCCATCGCCTATACAAGGCTCGGCCGGCCCGATATCGGGCTGGTCTCGATGAGCGAGGTGGCCGAGACCGTCGCGCTGATCCGCGACCGGGTGGACACGCCCCTGATCGTCGATGCCGATAACGGCTTTGGCAATGCGCTCAACGTCCAGCGCACCGTGCGGGTGTTCGAGCGCGCCGGCGCCAATGCGCTGCAGATCGAGGATCAGACCCTGCCCAAGCGCTGCGGGCATCTGGCCGGCAAGACCCTGATCCCGGCAGCCGAGATGGCCGGCAAGATCCGCGCCGCCTGCGATGCGCGCGCCTCGGCCGAGACGCTGATCATCGGGCGCACCGACGCCATCGCGGTGGAGGGCCTCGAGGCCGCACTCGACCGCGCCGAGGCGTATCTGGCAGCCGGCGCCGATGTGCTCTTCATCGAGGCGCCGCAGGACCGCGCCCAGCTCGAGGCCATCGCGACCCGCTTCGCCGCCCGCGTGCCGCTTCTGGCCAACATGGTCGAGGGCGGACGCACCCCGATCCTCGACGCCGCGGGGCTCGGGGCCATCGGCTTTCGCATCGCCATCTTTCCCGGCGGCATCGTGCGGGCGCTGGCGCGCACGGCGCAGGAGTACTACGCGGGCCTCCTCGCCCATGGCTCCAACGAGGCCTTCCGCGAGCGGATGTTCGATTTCGACGGGCTCAACGCGCTGATCGGCACCCCCGAGATGCTCTCGAAGGGCAGGGAGTATGATGGATGACCCTCGATCCGGTCACGCTGGCAATCCTCAACGGGCGGCTGGAACAGATCGCCGACGAGATGGACGCGACGCTGTTCCGCTCCGCCTTCAACCCGATCATTGCCGAGGCGCATGACGCCTCCCACGGGCTCTACGATGCCGAGACCGGCGAGACGCTGGTGCAGGGCAAGTCCGGCCTGCCGATCTTCGTCGGCGTCATGGCCTTTGCCGTGAAGGCGGTGATCGACAAGGCGCGGGCGCGCGACGGCATCCATGAAGGCGATGTGTGGATCTTCAACGACCCCTATGACGGCGGCACGCATCTGTCGGACTTCCGGCTGGTCAAGCCGGTGTTCCGCGACGGCCGTGTCTTCTGCTTTCTCGCCTCGGTCGGGCACTGGCACGATGTCGGCGGCAATGTGCCGGGCAACTACAACCCCGTCGCCACCGAGGCGCTGCAGGAGGGCATGCTGATCCCGCCCGTCAAGCTCTTCGACCGCGGCGAGTACCGCCGCGACATCGTCGATATCCTGTCGGCCAATTCGCGCCTGCCGATGTCGCTCTATGGCGATCTCAACGGCCAGATCAACGCGCTCGAACTCGGCGAGCGGCGCATGCACGCGCTTCTCGACGAATATGGCGACGCGACGGTGGCCGAAGCCTTCGGCGAGCTGAAGGCGCGTGCCGCGGCGCTGATGCGGGCGCAGATCGCGGCGCTGCCCGATGGCACCGTCTCGACTGAGGATTTCCTCGACAATGACGGCATCGTCGACGCGCCCTTGAAGATCGCGCTCGACATGAGCGTTGAGGGCGACCGGCTGATCCTCGATTTCACCCGCTCCGCGCCGGTCTGTCAGGGGCCGGTCAACATCTCGCGCGCCACCACGGTCGCGGCCTGCTATGTCGCGCTCAAGCATGTCTTCGGCGAGGTGCCGGCCAATGCCGGGGTGCTGGAGCCGGTGGAGGTGCGGCTGGCCGAGAGCTCGCTGCTGACCGCCACCGCGCCGAAGCCCGTGGGCGGCTATACCGAGACCATCCTGCGGCTGATCGACGTGGTCTTCCAGTCGATCGCGAAGATCGCGCCGCAGGACGCCATGGCCTGCGCCTATGGCACCATCAACGCGCTGTCGCTGGCCGGTCACCGCGCCGACGGGCGGCGCTGGGTGATGTTCTCCTTTTTCGGCGGCGGGCATGGCGCCCATGCCCATGGCGACGGGTTGTCCCATGGCAACGCGCCGATCTCGACGGCCA
>RFIR01000163.1 GCA_003695135.1 Alphaproteobacteria bacterium
GGCCCGGGCATCCAGCCCCAGCTCGGCGCGCACATATTCGACATAGGCGGCCAGGCGTTCGGGGTCGATGCGCGGGTCGAAGCGCCTCTCGGTGGCAAACAGCGCGGCGTGGAATTCCGCGCCGAGGCAGTCGAGCATCGCGCAGTTCCGCGCGCTGTATTCTTCGGCATATGCGGCCTTCACCTTCTCGAACAGCGCATCGTCGAAGCCGAAGAACTTGCGCCCGTCGCCGAAACGTTCCGCCCCGCGCTTGACCGCCGACCAGTAATTGACGCCGCGCAGGCTGTCGCCCAGTGCGCGATAGAGCGCGATCTCGTAATAGCTCGGGCTGGGGTTGCGCACCTCGCCCGCGTCGAGCGGCAGGCTTACCCCGAGGATCTGCTGCAGGCGGGCATAGATCCGGTCCATCGCACCGGGCAGGAACGGCATCAGGATCGGCCGCGCCCCGGCCCGCTCGATATTCGCCGCGGCGCGGGTGAAGGGGTGCATGACCGGCGAATCGGGCAGGCGCTCGAGGAAGGTGGCGAAATCCTCGTTGATCGCCAGCGTCTTGATCTGCTGGGTGTAGATCGAGTTCAGCCGCTCGACCGGATCGCGCACGAAGACCAGCACATCAACCGCGTAGCCGCGTTCGAGCGCCGGGGCGATCACCGCCTTCAGCCCGGCGGGCCAGAGCGGCGTGTCCTCCGAGGACAGGATGATGTCGCGCCCCTGATCGAGCAGGGCGACAAAGGCGGCGGTGCCGCTGACATGGGGCTGATGGCGGCGCGGCCGCGCGGCCTCGTAGAACACGTTGTGCTGGCCGCTGTCGCCGCGGGTGCGGCCGATATCGGGATAGATCCAGCCCCCCAGATCGGCGCGCGGGTCGATCAGGGCCGATTGCAGGGTGGTCGATCCGGTCTTGGACGGGCCGGCATGGATGAAGAGGCGCGGCACGGCGCTACCCGGCCCGGGCATGGTCGAGGCGCTCGTCGAGCACCGCGCGCACTGCCGCCTCGTCGAACGGCTCGCCGAGGAACTCGAACAGCCTGGCGAAGGTGCCGGGATTGCCGTCATAGTCCTCGTAGACCATGCCGAAGCACTGCTCGGGATGGTTCAGCATCGCGGTCAGGAACAGCGCATCGGCCCGCTCGACGAGATCCCGGACCTTCTCCTTCGGCGCATTCGCCCACCAGCCCGAGCGGCTGACCGCCTCCCAGCTGCGCCGGTTGAAGACGATGCGGGCATCGGGGAAATGGCGGAGCAGGAAGGCGATGTAGCGAGGAAACTCGTTCTCGCGGAACACCCAGCGGGTGTGGCGGATTTCCTTGAACCCCAGTACCCGGCTGTCGGGCTCCGGCCGCAGAACGTTGCGCACGAAGCCGTCGAGCGCCTCGTCCACCACCCGCTTCACCCGGATGCGTTCGGCGCCGTACCAGGGATGATCGGGGCCGGTATCGGCACGCGAAAACTCCCTGCGGGTAGCGCGCAGGCTTTCGAGATAGCGGAACAGGTGCAGGAGCGCGGCGTTGTTCTCGCCGCGGATCAGATAGCCGGGGATGGTGTTGAGCACGCGATTGAGCAGGGTCGAGCCGCTGCGTCCATAGGTGACGATGAACACGAAGCGGTAGGCATCGCGCGTCACCGGTTTCCTCGCAGCCATGCCGACATCCCCGAAGCTTCCCGCCGCCGTCTCCTATTCGGCCACGTTGCTGTGCATCGAATCCGCGTCCGGAAGCAAGGGGCGGATGTCGGCGAAAAAGCGCTGGACGCTGCGCTCGCGGCGCGCGATATCGACCAGCCGCGCGCCCGCCGCGGCCCTGAGATCGGGCTGGCGGTACAGGCGGCGCAGCTGGCGCACATAGCCGGCGACGTCCTCGGGGTGGTCGACCTGCAACTCCCAGTCGGCGCCGAGGAAGTCAGCGATGCCGCCGACCGGCGGCGCGACCACCGGCACACCGCGCGCGCCGATTTCCATCACGATGTTGGGCATGCCGTCGAAACGCGAGGTGTAGAGGAAGGCAAACACCTCGCCGAGCGGCAGCGCGGCCGGGTCGCTGAACCCGCCGGCGCGATGCACGTTCGGCGGCATCGTCGCCCAGTCCACCACCGTGTCGTTCAGCACCGCACTGCCATAGACGAGGAATTCAAGCTCCGGCAGCTCCGCCGCGATCGGCGCGAGGATCGCCGGGTTCTTCTGGGCGTCGAGCCGCGAGGCCCACAGCACCCGGTTGCAGTCCGGCCCCGGGGCAGGCTCGACCGGCGCGATCCGGGTGACCGGATAGCGCAGCACGGCGGTGCGCGACTCCTCCAGCCCGAAGCGGGTCACCAGCTCCTGCCGGTACCAGCTGTTGTCGAACACCACGCAATCGGTCAGCGGCATCAGATCGGGCAGATAGCGGAAATAGCCGTCCTGACAGCCATCGGGATGGATGTGCGGGCAGAAGGCCGAGACATGCAGCCGCCCGACCGCCGCGCGCGCCCGGCTGGCCGTCGCCGCCTCGGTAAAGGTGGTATAGCCGAGATAGGAATGGATCAGATGCGCCAGCCGCGGCCGCAGCGCCTCCAGCACCGCCACCAGCGCCTCGCAGCGCTGCTCGATCGGCAGCCGGGTGAAATCGACCCCGAACTCCTCGAGGAAGATCTCGCACAGATTGATCGCCCGTCCGGCATGGTCGGCAAAATGCGGCGAGATCGCCGCGCCGTCGCCCAGCACCATCACCGAGGTCAGCCCGGCGTGGAGCGCCGCCTCGTGATGCCAGATGCCCACGCGTTCGGCCCCGCCGGCCTCCAGCCAGGGCAGGATCAGCAGCTGATCGACCGGTCCCGGAAACCGCTCGGCCACCAGATCGGCCAGCGGCAGCGCATAGCTTTCGCCATCGGAGCACCAGCGCAGGGCGGTGCGGTGCATCTCGCGCAAGGGGCCGCTGCCGGGCAGGGCGCGCGCATGTTCGACCAGCTGCATCCGCGCCTGCGGCGACAGCGAGGTCAGATCGCGCATGCGCTCGCTTTGCGAGATGCGGCCCGCCGGCAGCCATTCCTCCGGATTGACCAGGGCCGAATAGGCGCCGGTGTCCAGGACACCCTTGCGCCACCACCACGAGAACTCGTCATGCCAGTCGGAGAAATAGAGCCAGTCCGACCAGTCGGGCGGGATGTCCTCGGGCCGCGACAGCAGCCGGCCTTCGGCCTTGCCCGAGCTCTCGTAATGTGCCCGGAGCTGGGATTCGTCCCACCATCCGCGGGCATGGAGCTCCAGCAGATCGGTATAGGCCTGCCAGTAGCCCTGGAACCGTCGCCCGCTCATGCTGCCCGGCCCCGCCGCGCCGGCGTCCTGTCGGGATGAAGCGCAGGATCGACCGCGATCGCCACCGATTCGGGTACCGCCGCAACCTGCCAGGCGCCGTCGCGCGCCAGCCGGTAGAGCCGGCGGGCGAGTGCCGCGGCATCGAGATCGGACTGCAGCACCACCGCCCGGCGCGTCAGCAGCACGATCGGCAGCCGCCCGCCGCGACGGGCGATCTCGTAAAACGCGCTGAACACCTGCAGGGGCCGGGAAAGGTCATGCCAGCGGCAGCCGTAGCGGCCATCCGCGCACAGCTCCAGTGTGATCTGCGTGCCGACCGCGTCGAGCTCGCCGTTCTCGCTCAGCAGCGCCTGCGCCGCGGCCAGCCAGCCCGGCGCGACCCAGCTGCCCCGGGTCCGGATCAGGGTTGCCCCGCGGGGACTGCCGTCCGGCTGCACGACCTCCAGCGACGGCGGTCTCGTCACCTCGGCCACCGGGCGCGGCCAGAGGCGGCGCAGGCCACGCTGCGACGGCCGGGCAAGCATCGGTGTCAGGTCGAGCGGCGGCGGCGGTGCGGTGCTGGCCAGCCGTCGCCGGGTCA
>RFIR01000164.1 GCA_003695135.1 Alphaproteobacteria bacterium
CGCCCGGGCAGCGCGCCGCCCGGCACGCCGGGAGCGGCCGAGGCGCCTGTGCCTGAAACCGAGGCCGCCCCGGAGACCGTTCCGGCAACCGAGGCGCCGACGGCCGAGAACGCGACCAGCCCGGAGACCGGGCCAGCCGCGCCGGTGGCCGGGACCCCGGCCGAGGCAACCGCTCCGGCCGAGGAAGGCCCGCCGCCCACGGCGCAGGCCGTGCGTGAGACCAGCCGACCGAGGGAGAGACCGCGTGACCGGTAGCGAGCTGACAATCGTGATCGCGCTGGTGCTGATCGCCGCCCTGGCCGTCGGCATCGTGCTGGGGCTGATCGCCGCAAGACTCAACCGCGCCCCGCCGCCCGAACCGCCCAGCGAGGACAGCCTGCTGGGTCGGGTGCAGATCGCCGAGGCGGCGCGCGCGGAGGCCGAGGAGAAGCTGCGCGAGATGGAGGAGCACCACCAGCGCGCGCTGGCCGAGCGCCAGGCGGAATTCGACCGGCTGATGAAGCAGAAGGAGGCCGAACTGCGCGCCACCATGGACGGTCTGGGCGCGGCGCGGCGCAGCCTGGAGGAATTGCAGGCCGAACGCGCCGGGCTGATCGCCGAGCTGCAGCACCGCGTCAAGCCGGTCAGCGAGGGCTGAGACCGGTTCCGGCCGGCTGAATCCGCCCGGCGGCAGGGACGAAGGAGAGTGCGTTGGACAACATCCTGGCGCTTGTCGCCGATCCCGCAGCCTGGGTGGCGCTGGCCACGCTGGTGGTAATGGAGGTGGTGCTCGGCATCGACAACCTGCTCTTCATCTCCATAATCACCAACAAGCTGCCAGAGAACCGCCGGGCCGCAGCGCGGCGGCTCGGCATCGGGCTGGCCCTGATCCTGCGGCTGGCGCTGCTGGCCGGCGTGGCGATGATCGTGCGGCTGACCGAGCCGGTCTTTGCCGTGCTGGGCCAGACGTTTTCCTGGAAGGACCTGATCCTGATCGCCGGCGGGCTGTTCCTGGTGTGGAAAGCGACCAGGGAGATCTCGCACAATGTCGATCCCGATCCCGACGGCGACATGTTCGCGGGCCGGCAGGCCCGGCCGAGTTTTGCCGGCGCGGTGACGCAGGTGCTGCTGCTCGATCTGGTGTTTTCCGTCGACAGCATCATCACCGCCGTCGGCATGACGCCGCACATCCCGGTGATGATCCTTGCCGTGGTGATCGCGGTCTCGGCCATGCTGGTCGCGGCCGGGCCGCTGTCGCGCTTCATCGCCGGGCACCCCACCGTGGTGATGCTGGCGCTGGGCTTCCTGCTGGTCATCGGCATGGCACTGATCGCCGACGGCTTCGGCGTGCATATCCCAAAGGGCTACATCTATGCCGCCATGGCGTTCTCGGCGCTGATCGAGGGGCTCAACATGCTCAGCCGCCGCGCAAGACGTCTGCGTGCGGAGCGGCGGGCCGAGGGCTGAGACCGAGCCATGGAGTTCGTCCGCACCGTCATCCAGGTTCTGGCCGCGCTGCTGGTCATCGGCGTCGCCTTCACCCTGACCGCGATCGTGTGGATGTTCGTGGTCGATTACCGCCAGCGGCGCGACGCCATCCGCCAGAATTATCCGGTAATCGGCCGGTTCCGCAGCCTGTTCACCCGGCTGGGCGAGTTCTTCCGCCAGTATTTCTTCGCCCTCGACCGCGAGGAGATGCCGTTCAACCGCGCCGAGCGCAGCTGGGTCTACGAGGCGAGCGAGACCCGCGCGCCCACCATCGCCTTCGGCTCGACCCGCAGCCTCACCCCGGCCGGCACGGTGATCTTCGTCAACGACCCGTTTCCGCAACCCGATCGCGATCACGCCCCCGCCCAGCCCCTGCGCATCGGCGCGGGCTGCCGCACGCCCTATGACGCGCCGAGCTTCTTCAACATCTCGGCGATGTCCTTCGGCGCGCTGTCGCGGCCAGCGGTGCAGGCGCTGTCGCGCGGGGCCAGGCTGGCGGGCTGCTGGCTCAATACCGGCGAGGGCGGGCTCGCGCCCTGGCATCTGGAAGGCGGCTGCGACATCGTCTTCCAGATCGGCACCGCCAAATACGGCGTGCGCGACGGCGAGGGGCATCTGAGCGAGGAGCGGCTGCGCGAGATCGCCGCGCGCCCCGAGATCCGCATGTTCGAGATCAAGCTCAGCCAGGGCGCCAAGCCCGGCAAGGGCGGCATCCTGCCTGCGGTCAAGGTCACCGCCGAGATCGCCGCCATCCGCGGCATCCCGGAGGGGCAGGATTCAATCTCGCCCAACCGGCACGAGGAGGTGGGCAATATCGGCGAGCTGCTCGACCTGATCGGCCGGGTGCGCGAGATCACCGGCAAGCCGGTCGGTTTCAAGACCGTGCTGGGCGGCAGCGACTGGATCGACGCGCTGGCGCGCGAGATCCGCGCCCGCGGGCTGAATTCCGCGCCCGATTTCATCACCCTCGATGGCGGCGACGGCGGCTCGGGTGCCGCGCCCCAGCCGCTGATGGACAATGTCGGCCTGCCGCTGGCCGAGGCGCTGCCGATGCTCGCCGACCGGCTGCAGGCCTGGGGGTTGAGGGAGCGGGTGCGGCTGATCGCCAGCGGAAAGCGGATCACCCCGGCCGCGGTCGCCTGGGCGCTGGCGGCGGGGGCGGATTTCGTCAACTCCGCCCGCGGCTTCATGTTCGCGCTGGGCTGCATCCAGGCCATGCGCTGCAACCGCAACACCTGCCCGGCCGGCATCACCACCCACAAGCCGAACCTGATCGACGGGCTCGATCCGGCCGACAAGGCGGTGCGGGTGGCGCGCTATCACGCCAATCTGGTGCATGATGTCGAGATGATCGCCCATTCCTGCGGCGTGGCCGAGCCGCGCGATCTGCGCCGCGAGCATCTGCGCGTGGTCCAGCCCGATGGGCGTTCGGTACCGATGAGCGTGCTGTGGCCCGCGCCGCGGCCGGTCGACCCATGAGCGGAACCGCGGGGCTCGCCTACGCGCCGAAGGGCCTGATCGGGGTGCTGACCCCACAGGCCAACACCACGGTGGAGCCGGAATTCGCCATCCTGATGCCGCCGGGATACGGCATGATCGCGGCGCGGCTGACCAGCGACAAGCCCGGCATCGACGCGCGGCTGATCGACTATGTCGCCGCGATCGAGCGCAAGCTGGGCGAGTTCGCCAATGCCCCGGTCGGCGCCTTCGCCTTTGCCTGCACCGGCGCCTCCTATCTGATCGGGCCGGAACGCGAGGCCGAAACGGTCGCCGACATTTCCGCCCGCCACGGCATCCCCTTCATCACCGCCGCCGACGCCATCGCCGATGCGCTGGCGGCGCTGGGGGCAAATCGCATCGCCATCGTCTCGCCCTATCACGACAGCCTGCATGCAAGCGCGCTCGAGTATTGGGCCGCGCGCGGTTTTGCCACCGCCCAGGTCGCGCGCATCACCGGGGCGGATGCGGCGTTCCACCCGATCTATGCGTTGGGTGCCGCGGCCTCGGCCGAGGGGCTGGGCCGGCTCGACACCGGGGCGCTCGATGCGGTGGTGATGCTCGGCACCGGCCTGCCCAGCCTGCCGGCGATCCTGTCCGCTTCCGGCGGACCGGTGCCGGTGCTGTCCTCCAATCTCTGCCTGATGTGGCGCAGCCTGCTGGCCGTGGACGGCGGGGCGCCGGATCGCGACAGCCTCGCCCCGTGGCTTGCGGGCACCGGCTGGGGCGCGCGGCTGAAGGCACAGATGGCGGGCTGATCCTCCGCCCGCCCTGCAGCCGGGCGCAGCATCGGTGCTTGTGAACCGGGCGGCGGCTGTGTTCATATCGCGAAGACCGGCATGCGGGCGGCAGGGGAGGGACGATGGCGCAGGATCGGGGTCACTGGCTGCACGCGCTCGATCGCTGGCTCGACCGCGCGCTCTATCTCCTGTCCGGCCTGCTGCTGATCGTCATCGCCTGCACCGTCTTCTATGCAGTAATGCTGCGCTATGTGTTCAACGCGCCGCCGCTCTGGGCCGAGGATGCGCCGCGCGTCTTCTTCCTGTGGCTGACCTATATCGGCGTGGCGGTGGCCACGCGGCGGGGTCAGAACATCCGGGTCACCCATTTCATCGACAAGCTCCGCCCCGGGCCGCGGCTGGTGCTGGAGACGGTCATGAACCTCATGGTGATGATCATGATCGCTGTGATCCTCTACTGGAGCTTCAAGGTGCTGCGGCTGCAGCTGCGCGGCACCATGCTCAGCACGGGCTGGTCCTATGCGTGGAGCTACGCCGCCCTGCCGGTGGGCTGTGCGCTGATGCTGGTCTATATCGGCGGGCGCAGCCTGCGCGCGATCATCGACTACCGCCGGCCTTCGGACGGGGCGTGATCCGATGCTCCTGAGCCTGATGATCGTGATGCTGTTCGTCTTCTGCCTGATGGGCATGGAGATCGCTTGGGCCATCGGCATGGCTTGCCTGGGCTATCTGTTCTTCTCGCAGCTGACCGGCGGCGGCACGCGCTTCGTGCTGATGGCCCAGCAGATGACCACCGGGGTCGATGCCTTCGTGCTGCTGGCGATCCCGCTCTTCATCCTCGCGGGCGAGCTGATGAACGTCTCCGGCGTCACCCGGCGCATCGTCGATTTCGCCGCCAGCCTGGTCGGGCACCGCCATGGCGGGCTGGCCAATGTCGGGGTGACGGCGAACTACATCATGTCGGGCACCTCCGGTTCCGCGCTGGCCGATGCGGCCGCGACCGGCACGGTGCTGATCCCGGAGATGAAGCGGCGCGGCTTCCGCTCGGACTTCTCCTCGGCCGTCATCGCTTCGGCCGCGACGGTGGGGCCGATCGTGCCGCCCTCGATCTCCTTCGTGCTCCTTGGTGCGATCATGAATCTCTCGGTGGGCCAGCTCTTTCTCGCCGGCATCCTGCCCGGCACCATCATGTTCATCGCCATGTTCGTGCTGACCTGGTGGATCTGCCGCTCGCGCGGCTATCCGGTCGAACCGCGCGCCAGCTGGCGCCAGCGCGGCGAGGCGGCGCTGAGCGGGCTGGCCGCGCTGCTGGCGCCGGCCATCATCGTCGGCTCGATCCTGACCGGCATCGCCACCCCGACCGAATCGGCGGCGATCGCGGTGTTCTACGTGCTGGTGCTGGGCGTCGTCTTCTACCGCTCGCTGGGTTTTCGGGCCATCTTCGAGGTCGCCTGCAAGACCGCGGTCTCCACCTCGGTGATCATGCTGACGGTGGCGACATCGAAGCTTTTCGCCTGGATCGCGGTGAAGGAAAATCTCGGCCAGATCCTGACCGATGCCATGCTGGCGATCAGCGACAACATCTATGTGCTGCTGCTCTTGGTCAACATCCTGCTATTGATCCTCGGCATGATCATGGAGATCCTGCCGATCATGCTGATCATCGCCCCGGTGCTGTTTCCGCTGATGGAAGGCTTCGGCGTCGATCCGATCCATTTCGGCGTGGTGATGGTGCTCAACCTGATGATCGGCATGATCACGCCGCCGATCGGGCTCAACCTGTTCATCATCTCCGCCATCTCCGGCGACGGGGTGGTCGAGATCTTCCGCGCCGCGGTACCCTATTTCGTCATCCTCGTCGGCGTGCTCCTGCTGGTGACCTATGTGCCGGCGCTGAGCCTGGCCATTCCCCAATGGGCATTTTCGCACTAGTCTGGCGGCACGAACCACATCAGGGGAGAGTAAGATGAAGCTCACACGCAGGGAATTCGGCCTCGGCGCGCTGGCCACGGGCGGGATCGCCGGGATGCCGCTGGGTGCCCGGGCGGCGCAGACGCTGATCTATGCCAATGCCGGCAACGCCAAGTCGAGCTCCAACATGTTCGCGGCGAAATGGCTCAAGGCGGTGGAGGAGCGGACCGGCGGCGAGCTGAAGTTCGAGATCAAGGCCGGCACGCTGGGAGGCGAGAAGGACATCCTCGACGGCTGCTCGCTCGGCACGGTCCACATCTACAACGGCGCCTATACCGGGCTGCGCGAGTTCGACGTGTTCTACACCCCCTATTTCGCCCGCGATTCCAACCATGCGCAGAAGATCGTCTACGACCTGCTCTATGACCGGCTGACCGAGGCGGTCTCCAACCGCTACAATGTGCATTTCATGTCGATTGCCCGCGCCGGGCCGTGGAAGCTGTTCCTGAAGAAGAAGATCGACAGCTTCGGGGATCTGAAGGGCATGAAGATCCGCGCACCGCAGATCGAGGGCGTGGTCGCGGGGCTCGAGCAGCTCGGCGCCAAGCCCACCGTGATCCCCTTCAACGAGGTCTATTCGGCGCTGCAGCAGGGCGTGGTCGACGGCATGGCGACGCTGGGCAATCTCGGCATCAGCCAGAAATTCTACGAGGTCGCCAAATACGTGGTGCGCAACGACTGGGGCATCGGGCTCGACAAGCAGATGATGAACCTCGACACCTGGAATGCGCTTTCGGACGCGCACAAGAAGGTGCTGACCGAGACCTTCCGCGAGCTGGAGCCGACCGAGTTCTTCGGCGCGACCATTGCGCGGGAGGAAAGCGACTTCAAGAAATGGGAGGAGCTCAACGGCCCCGGCACCGTGCTTTCGCTCGACGGCAGCGAGGCGCAGAAGCTGCTGAAGCCGGCGGTGGCGAAACTCGCCGACGAGATCTTCGGCGCCGGCACCTACGAGAAGATCCAGGCGCTCTGAATCGGCCAGGCGCCCGCGCGCCGGGGCCCCTTCTTCTTGGC
>RFIR01000165.1 GCA_003695135.1 Alphaproteobacteria bacterium
CGCGCGGCGCCGGCAGCGATGTTGGTGGGCGAGCCGCCGATGTATTTCTCGAAGCTCCCCATATCCTCCAGCCGGCCGCCGATCTGGGTGCCGTAGAGGTCCACCGAGGAACGCCCGATGGTGATGACATCAAGCGGGCGTTCGGCGCGGGCGGGATTCGTCATTCTGGTTCACCTCTTCCCGTGGGCGGGCGGTGCGGTGCGGCATGCCATACAGCCGCCACCCGCGCCGTCAAGGGCAGGCGGGCGGTGTCTGCGCGCCGATGTCGCTCATCCGGACTTCATTCGTCGCATTGCCCCTCCGGGCCACGGCAACCGCAGGGTGCGCATTCATTGCGCACCCTTTTTTCATGCCATGGCGGCGAATCAAGCGGTGTGGCGGGCCAAGTCTGCACGCCCTGCGGGTGCTGCGGTCCCGACCGGGCCAAATCGTGGCGGCATCAGCCCCGACTGGAACCAGCTCACGAAGCTCTGCATCGAGAATACCGGCAGGCCGGTGGCGGCGCGGATATCCGCCGCATAGGGGGTCATGTTGGTGCATTCCAGCACGATGGCGCCAAGCTCGGGATGGGCGGCGACCAGCGCGCGGGCGGCATCGACATTGTCCGCCCGCGCCGCCGCGACATCGAGCTCGGGCGTGTTGCCGAGGATCGCACGGGTGAATTCCCGCCCGCCCTCGGTGGAGCCGATGGGGGTGTCGGGGGCCACGCCCGCGGCCTGCAGATGTTCCGCACTCAGACTGGCGGCGGAGATGGTCAGGATGCCCGCGCGCCGGCCCGGCGGCAGCAGCCGCTCGACCATCGGCAGCTGCATCAGCGAGGAGGTGGCGACCGGCACCCCGACCGCCGCGCTCAGCTCGGCCTGAAACAGCGAGAGAAAGCCGCAATTGGTGGTGATGCCGTCGGCCCCCTCGGCCACCAGATCGCGCGCGGCCTCGATGAAGGCGGGCAGAAGCCCCTCGGCCCGGCGGCGCACCACCCGGTCGGGCGAGGCCTCGCGCACCACGCGATAGAGCACCGGGAACGGCCAGCTCAGCGCATTGCCCATGTCGCCGGGAATGCGCGGAAACCGCGCCTCCAGCATCAATATGCCGACCGCGGCTCCATAGACCGCCTTGCCGCCCGTCACCTTCGCCATGACCCCTCCCGCCCGTGCATCGCCCAGTCTGTCGCCGTCGCCCGGTCCTGCCCGCCCGGAGAGCGAAGCGAACCGGGCATGCGCCCGCCCGCCCCACAGGCGGGCGCATTCGCGCCCACACGGGCGGCCGCATGCCGTCCCACCGAACTACCATCCAATCATTCGGGAAGCGACATGATCCGGCCGTTTGACATCCCCTTCGGGGCAGGATCAACATGCGGCCGCGGGGGAGGATCGGCAATGGAAATGGCGGGGCGATGGACGGGATGCGGGCGAACAGGCTGACCGGTGCCGAGGCGCTGGTCCACATGCTGCAGGCCTACGGCGTGCGGCACATCTTCGGGCTGTGCGGCGATACCAGCCTGCCCTTCTACGATGCGCTGGCCCGGCTCGATCACGACATCACCCATTTCCTGACCCGCGACGAGCGGCATGCCGCCTACATGGCCGATGGCTATGCGCGGGTGACGGGGCGGCCGGGCATCTGCGAGGGACCCTCGGGCGGCGGTGCGACCTACATCCTGCCCGGCGTGGTGGAGGCCGAGGAAAGCTCGGTGCCGATCCTCGCCATCACTTCCGACATCGCCACCACCGCACGCGGGCGCTATCCGCTGACCGAGCTCGACCAGACCGCGCTGTTCGCGCCCGTCACCAAGTGGAACGGGGCGCTCGACGATGCCGGGCGGCTGCCGGCCATGCTGCGCCAGGCCTTCCGGGCGATGACCACCGGCCGGCCCGGCGCGGTGCATCTGTCGCTGCCCATCGACACCCAGAGGGCGGAGGTCGATCCGGCCGAGATCTGGGCCGATCCCCATCACACGGTCTTTCCGGCCGAGCGCAGCGGCCCCGATCCGCTGGCCATCCGCGCCGCGGCCGACCTGCTCGCCCATTCGCGCAGTGCGGTGGCGATCTGCGGCGGCGGCCCGGTGCTGGCCGGGGCGGAGGCGGAGCTGGCGCGGCTGGCCCGCGCGCTGGAACTGCCGGTGGCGACCACCGTCTCCGGCCAGGGCGCGATCGCCGAGACCGACCCGCTGGCGGTCGGCGTGGTCGGTTCCAATGGCGGCGTGCCGGCGACGCGGGCGGTGATCGACGAGGCCGACACGGTGATCTTCATCGGCTGCCGCGCCGGATCGGTGACCACCGAGCGCTGGCGCTCGCCGCCGCAGGGCAGGACGGTCATTCATATCGACAGCGACCCGATGGTGATCGGCGCCAACTATCCCACCGATGTCGCCATCTGCGCCGATGCCAGGCTGGCGCTGCAGGCGCTGGCCGAGGAAGTCGAGGGGCGCGAGATGCCGGCCCAGAACGGCGTCGCGCGCGCCGCGCGGGCCTGGGCGGGCAAGCTTGCCGATTTCGACCCGCTCGCCGCCTCCGACGAGACCCCGATCCGGCCCGAGCGGGTGATCGCGGCGCTGATGGAGGTGCTGCCCGAGGATGCGATCATCGCCGCCGATCCCGGCACGCCCTGTCCCTACGTCTCGGCACATTACCGCTGGCGCCGCGCCGGGCGGCATTTCCTGACCAACCGCGCCCATGGTGCGCTGGGCTATGCGCTGGCCGCGGCGATGGGCGCCCATGTCGGACGGCCCGGCGTGCCGGTGATGGCGCTGATGGGCGACGGCTCCTTTGGCTTCTGCTGCGGCGAGTTCGAGACGCTGGTGCGCTACGAGATGCCGGTCAAGGCGCTGGTCTTCTCGAACTCGGTCTATGGCTGGATCAAGGCCGGCCAGCGCGCGGGCTTTTCCGAGCGCTACTACAATGTCGATTTCTCGCGCACCGATCACGCCGCGGTCGCCCGCGCCTTCGGGCTCGCCGCCTGGACGGTGGCGGAGCCGGCCGATCTGGTCCCGGCGCTGCGCGCGGCGCTCGACCATCCCGGCCCCTGCCTGATCGACGTGATCGCCCAGCCGCTGAACGAGGCCGCCGCCCCGGTTTCGGAGTGGATCGCGTGAGCGCCGATCTGGTCCAGACCATCACCGGCTTCGATCTGTGGCATCTGCGGCTGCCCGTCACCTCGCGTCGCGATCACGGCATCGGCGCGGTGGAGGGGTCCTGCGAGATCGTGGTGCTGCGGCTGACCGCCGAGGGCGGGGCCGAGGGCTGGGGCGAGGCCTCGCCCTGGTCGGTCTTCACCGGCTCGCCCGAGGCGAGCTTTGCCGCGCTTCATCGCTACATCCGCCCGCATGTGCTGGGCCGGCGCGTGGGCGAGCGCGCCGCGATCATGGTAGATGCCGCCCGCGCCGTCGCGCATTGCACCGAGGCCAAGGCGGCGCTGGAGACCGCGCTTCTCGATCTCGCCGGCCGCATCGCCGGGGTCCCGGTCTGGGCGCTCATGGGCGGCAGGTGCCGCGAGGCCATCCCGCTCTCGGTCAGCCTCGCCAATCCCGATTTCGACGCCGATCTCGCCCTGCTGGAGCGGCTGCGCGCCGACGGCATCCGCATCGTCAAGCTCAAGACCGGGTTTGCCGGGCATGATTTCGACCTGATGCGGCTGGAACGGCTGGCGACGGGCTATCCGGAATTCTCGGTACGGGTCGATTACAATCAGGGCCTCGGCCCGGAAGAGGCGCTGGCGCGGGTGCGCGACGTCGCCGGCTTCGCCCCCGATTTCATCGAGCAGCCCGTCGCGGCGCATCACTTCGCGCTGATGGCCCGGATCCGCGACGCAATCGAAGTGCCGCTGCTGGCTGACGAATCGGTGTTCGGGCCGGAGGACATGGCACGCGCCATCGCAGAGGGCATCTGCGACGGCGTCTCGGTCAAGATCATGAAATCGGGCGGGCTGTCCCGCGCGCAGAGCGTGGCGCGCATGGCCGCCGCGGCCGGGCTGACCGCCTATGGCGGCGACATGTTCGAGGCGGGGCTCGCGCATCTGGCCGGGGCGCACATGATCGCTGCAACGCCCGAGATCGGGCTGGGCTGCGAGTTCTACCAGGCGCGCTACTATCTCAGCGAGGACATCCTCGCCACGCCCTTTCCCGTCATGGACGGCGCGGTGCGCGTGCCCGACGGCCCCGGTCTGGGCGCGATCCCCGACCCCGAGCGGCTGGCGCGATTCGCCATCGCCACGGCAGGCACGGCATGAACGCGCAGCCCAAGACCGTCGCCATCATCGGCGCCGGCATCGTCGGTGTCGCCACCGCGCTGTGGCTGCAGCGCGACGGGCACAAGGTGATCCTGATCGACCGCGCCGGTCCGGGCGAGGGTGCGAGCTTCGGCAATGGCGGCATCCTCGCCTCCTGCTCGATCGTGCCGGTGACCACGCCGGGGCTGATCGCCAAGGCGCCGCGGATGCTGTTCGACCGCGACCAGCCGCTGTTCCTGAAATGGGGCTACCTGCCGCGGCTGATCCCGTGGCTGGTGAAATATCTCGGCCATGCCAATGCCCGCGATACCAGCCGCATCGCCGCGGCGCTGGCCGGGATCACCACGGACAGCCTGGCCGAGCATGTCGCACTGGCCGAGGGCACGCGGGCCGAGCGCTGGATCGCGCCGTCGGACTATCTCTTCGTCTATCGCGACCGGGCCCATTACGAGGCCGATGCCTTCGGCTGGTCGCTGCGTCGCGCGCATGGCTTTGTCTGGGAGGAGCTGGAGGGCGAAGCCTTCCACGCCTATGACCCCGCCTTCGCGCCCGAGTTCGGCTTTGCCGCGAAGCTGGGCGATCACGGCTATATCCGCGATCCCGGCGCCTATGTGCAGGATCTGGCCGAGACCGTGCGCCGGGCGGGCGGGCGCATCCTGCGCGCCGAGGTCAGCGATGTGGCGCATGAGGCCGGCCGCGTGACCGGCGTGCGGGCGGGCGGCGAGACCGTCGCCTGCGACGCGGCGGTGCTCTGCGCCGGGGCATGGTCGGGCAAGCTGGCGGCCCGGCTTGGCCTCAAGGTGCCGCTGGAGAGCGAGCGCGGCTATCACGTCGAGCTGTGGGAGCCCTCGGTCACGCCGCGTTCGCCGGTGATGATCGCCTCGGGCAAGTTCGTCGCCACCCCGATGTCGGGCCGGTTGCGTCTGGCCGGCATCGTCGAGTTCGGCGGGCTGGAGGCCGGACCGAACCGCGCGCCGTTCGACCTCTTGATGCGCCACGCCGAGGCGGCCTTTCCCGATCTGGTGTGGAAGGAGGCGACCGAGTGGATGGGCCATCGCCCCGCCCCGGCCGATTCCATCCCGCTGATCGGCCCGATCCCGGGCATCGAGGGCGCCTATGCCGGGTTCGGACACCACCATATCGGCTTGACGAGCGGGCCGAAAACCGGTCGGCTGCTGGCCCAGATCGTCGCCGGGCGGCAACCGAATGTTGACTTGAGCCCATATGCGCCTGCACGCTTTGCCCGGACCGGGGCCTGAGGCGTCCGGCGGAAACGAAACGAAACCATGAACCGTAACAGGGGAGAGAAGACATGAAACACCTCACCGGCCTGATGGCCGCCGCCGCGCTGGGCGTCGCCGCCCTGCCGGCCGCGGCCGAGAAATGGGACATGCCGCTGGCCTATTCGGCCACCAACTTCCATTCGGTGACCGCCGCCGAATTCGGCAAATGCGTGACCACCGGCACCGGCGGCGCGATCGAGATCGTCACCCACCCTTCCGGCTCGCTGTTCCCCGGCGCCCAGATCAAGCGCGCGATCCAGACCGGGCAGGTGCCGATCGGCGAACGGCTGCTTTCGGGCCATCAGAACGAGAACGCGCTGTTCGGCTTCGATTCGGTGCCGTTCCTGGCCACCTCCTTCGATGACAGCGTCAAGCTGTGGAAGGCGGCCAAGCCCAAGATCGAGGCGCTC
>RFIR01000017.1 GCA_003695135.1 Alphaproteobacteria bacterium
TCCTCCGGGCAGCCGATCATCAGGTTCTGCCGCCGCTCCATGGTGCGCACGAAATTGGAGGCATCGAGCAGGCTGTCATGGGTGCCGGTATCGAGCCAGGCATAGCCGCGGCCCATGCGCTGGACGCTGAGCGTGCCTTCCTGCAGGTAGATGTTGAGCAGAGAGGTGATCTCCAGCTCGCCGCGCGGCGAGGGCTCGACCTGCCGCGCCAGCGCCGGCGCGCGGCCATCGAGCACATAGAGCCCGGTCACCGCATAGTCCGAGCGCGGGTGTTCGGGCTTTTCCTCGATCGACAGCACGTTGCCGTCGCCGTCGAATTCGACCACGCCATAGCGCTCGGGATCGGCGACCTGATAGCCGAACACGGTGCCGCCGCGTTCGCGCGCCGCCGCCGCCTCCAGAAGCTCCGGCAGACCGTGGCCGTAGAAGATGTTGTCGCCCAGCACCATGATCGAGCCGGCCCCGGCGAGGAAATCCTCGGCCAGGAGATAGGCCTGGGCCAGCCCGTCCGGGCTTGCCTGGGCGATGTAGTCGAACCGCATGCCCCAGCGGGCGCCGTCGCCCAAGAGGCGCCGGAACTGGTCGAGATCCTGCGGCGTGGTGATGATCGCCACCTCGTTCAGCCCGGCCAGCATCAGCACCGACAGCGGATAATAGACCATCGGCTTGTCATAGAGCGGCAGGAGCTGCTTGGAGACCGAATGGGTAATCGGATAAAGCCGGGTTCCCGATCCCCCGGCAAGGATGATCCCCTTCCTGCGGCTGGTCATGGCTGAGGTCCCTTCGGGCATGGCACGCGCCGTACCGGTCACGAAAACAGAAGCCCCGACGCGCCGAAGCGGTCGGTGTAAAGCGCGATGTCGGGAGCATAGAAGCGGCGCACGGCACCGATCAGCGCCTCGTCATAGAACTGCTCGGGCCGCGGCGCCAGACCGTCATCGGCAAGCCGCTTGAGCGCGCCCGTCGGGGTATCGGCAAAGCTGCCTTCCGGCGCATCCTGCCCCGCCGTCCCGTGCCGGGTCAGCTCGCGCGCATCGCGCACCTGCATGCCGATGCGCTCGCGCAGCTCGGCAACCGCCTCGTCGAAGGCCTCGACCCGGAAATAGGAATCATAGTCCTCATAGACCAGGAAGTCCGATTGCGGACGCCAGTGGATGTTGATGGTCCGCACCCGGTATTCCTGCAGGCTGTCGACGAAGGCGCGAAAGCTCAGCGCATCGGGATCGAAGCTGCGGTCCATCGCATTGTAGTAGACCCAGAATTCCATGGTCTTCTGCACGAACTTGTCGAGAAAGCAGCTCACCAGCCGCCGGAACGGGCATCGGAGCACCACGAAGGTGTAATCGGCCGTGGCCAGCTCGCGCAGCGAGGCGACGAAGGTGGTGTTGTTGTGGTGGATCCAGTTGATGTCCTCGGCCCCGGCAATGCAGCCATTCTCGATCGCCAGGGTGAAGCGCATGGTCGAGCAGGCGTTCTTGGGGATCATGGTGTAGACGGAATTGGACGGGTAATGCGCCAGCGCGTGACCGGCCGCGAACTGGTGCGGCGCGTTCTGCTGCAGCCGGACCTTGTGCCTGCGGGCGTGGCGCAGAAGCCGGGTCGTCCTGGGGGTCATCGGCGCCTCAATCCGCACCGGCCAGCAGGCCCAGACGCTGCTGCCGGTGGCCACGGGCCTGGATCGCCTCCCACCACGGCCGGTTTTCCAGATACCAGATGACGGTGCGGCGCAGACCCTCGGCCAGCGTCACCGTGGGCTGCCAGCCCAGCTCGGCCTCGATCTTGCCCGCGTCGATCGCATAGCGGAAATCGTGCCCGGGCCGGTCCGGCACATGGGCGATCAGCCGCGCATGCGGCGCGCCCTCGGGGCGGAATTCGTCGAGCAGGCCGCAGATCATCTCGACGATGTCGATGTTGCGCGCCTCGGCATTGCCGCCGATATTGTAGGTCTCGCCGGTCCGGCCGCGTTCGATCACCGCAAGCAGCGCGCGGGCGTGATCCTCGACATAGAGCCAGTCGCGCACGTTCTCGCCCGAGCCGTAGACGGGGATCGATTCGCCCGCGAGCGCGCGCAGGATGGTCAGCGGGATCAGCTTTTCGGGAAAGTGATAGGGGCCGTAATTGTTCGAGCAGTTGGTCACCACCACCGGCAGGCCGTAGGTCTCGCCCCAGGCGCGCACCAGATGGTCCGATCCGGCCTTGGAGGCCGAGTAGGGCGAGTTGGGCCGGTAGGGCGTCTCCTCGGTGAAGCGGCCGGTGGCGCCGAGGCTGCCATAGACCTCGTCGGTCGAGATGTGGTGGAAACGGAAGCCCTCCTTGCGCTTGGCCGGCAGCCCCATCCAGTAGCTGCGCGCGGCCTCGAGCAGGTTGTAGGTGCCCACGATATTGGTCTGGATGAAGTCCCCCGGCCCGTCGATCGAACGGTCGACATGGCTTTCGGCGGCCAGATGCATGATCGCGTCCGGCGCATGGGCAGAAAGGATCCGGTCGAGCGCGGCGCGGTCGCGGATATCGGCATGCTCGAAGCGGTAGCGGTCCGAGCCGGCGACCTCGGCCAGATTGTCGGGATTGGCGGCATAGGTCAGCGCATCGAGATTGATCACCTCATGCCCGTCGCGAACCGCCTGACGGACCACCGCCGAGCCGATGAAGCCCGCGCCGCCGGTGATGAGAAGCTTCATGTGCCTGCCCTCTTTCAGCCGTTTATCCGCCGCCCGATTCGCCCCGCCCCCTTCTTAACGGGGATTGTGCCGATTTTTCGACCCCGCCCGTGGTCTCAGCCCGCCTCGCCCAGCAGAAGCTCGGCCCAGAGCGCGCGCTGCGGCTCGGGCCGGTTGATCGAGGCGGCGTGCGCGCGTGCGCGTCCGGCCATGGCGCGCAGCCTGTCGCGGTCGTCGATCAGGCCGAGGATCGCCTCGTGCCAGGCGGCGGGATCGTTGGGCAGGCTCAGCCCGCCGCCGGCCGCCGAGGCCGCATCCCCCGGCGCCCAGCCCGCCGAATAGAGGCCGGGCGCCCCGGCCACCGCGTGTTCGACGATCTTGTTGGTCGAGCGCGCGGCGTTGAACGGCGTATCGAGCAGCGGGTAGAGCGCGAGGTGAAACCGCCGGCCTGCCAGCGCCCGCCGGTATTCGGCCCAGCCCGTGGCCGCGATGCGGTCGAGCCGGGGATGGCCCGCCAGCGGCGCGGGCGGCGCAATCTCGCCGGAGATGGTCAGGCTCGCCCCGGGCCGCGCATCGAGGATCTCGCGCAGGATGGGGGCGATGAATTTCAGGTCGGACCGGTGCGACAGCCCGCCCAGAAAGGCGAGACTGACCCGGTCGCCATCGAAATGCTCCAGCCCGGCCAGCGGTTCGGACCAGTAGGGATCGAGCCGGTGCAGCCGGGCGGCGGGCGCAGCGCGGGCGGCGGCCTCCATCAGCGCATCGGAGGCCAGCACGACATGGCGGGCGCGGCGCAGATGCCAGTGCGCGGCGCGCGCGTCGAGCAGCGACTGCTTGATGCGAAACCGCAACGGCAGCCCGCGGGCCAGACCATGCGCCCACCAGATGTCGTCCATCAGCCAGATGCGGCGGCGGCGCGCCATGAAGGGCGGCGCCCCGCCGTCATGGCGCATGACCAGCTCGGCATGGGGGGTGACGAAGACGGTGGGCGCGACCCGGCGGATCAGCCCGGCCTCGATCCAGTCGGCGCAGGCATTGGCAAGATAGAGATCGCCCGTGGGCGAAGACGCCGTGGCCAGCGCCCGGCCGATCCAGCCATCCGGGCCCACCCGGCGCATGAATCCCGCCCGGTCGATCATGCCCGACACTCCGGCGACTGCGTGGCGAATGCGGTGCGAAACCGGCGCGGCGGCGGGATCGCCGGCAACAGGCGCGGCACCGGCACCGTGCCGGAAAACCTCAGCCACGGGCTGATCGCCGGATCGGTGCGCCGATGCGTCTGGTGACGGGCGCGCAGGGCGCGGCGCTCGGCCCAGAACTGGGCGAGCTTGCCCGGGCTTGCCCGGCGCCGCGAGGCGCGTTCGTGGTGGATCAGCGACGCATGCGGCGTCCAGACCACGCCGAAACCCGCCTGCCCCGCGCGCAGGCAGAAATCGACGTCGTTATAGGCCACGGCAAAGACCTCTTCATCGAAGGGTCCGGTCCGCTGCCAGCAGTCGCGCGAGATCAGCATGCAGGCGGCGGTGACCGCCGAGAAGCTGCCGCGATGGCGCAGGCGCTGCATGATGCCTTCGGTATCGGCCGGGCGGCCGGAATACCAGTGCCCGGCATGGCCGCGATCCATGCCGGTGATCACCCCGGCATGCTGCAGCCGGCCATCGGGGAAGTCGAGCCTGGCGCCAACGATGCCGGTGCCGGGCAGGTTCAGACAGGCCGCCATCTCGCGCAGCCAGCCCGGTTCGGTCACCTCGATGTCGTTGTTGAGCAGAAGGAACGCCGCCCCGCGCGCTGCGTCCACCCCGCGATTGATCATGGCCGAGAAGTTGAACGGCGCATCATGGCGCAGCACCCGCAGCCCCTGCGCCGCGCGCCGGTCGTATTCGGCCAGCACCTCGGGATCCGACGAGCCGTTGTCGACCACGATCACCTCCAGCCCGGGATAGTCGGTTTCCTCGAAGAGCCCCTGCAGAAGCGGGCCGATCAGATCGCCGCGGTCGCGGCTGGGGATGACGATGCTGATGGCGGGCAGCGGATCGGGCGCGGGCGGGGCGAAGGGCCGGGTTTCGGCCGGCGCATCGGTCAGGAGCGCGGGATAGGGGATGTGCAGCGGGGCGTGCGGTCCGGCGGGCGCGTCGCGCCGGACAAGCGCCAGCTCGCGCGCATAGGGCCGGGCGGCGTCGAGCACCGGATCGAAGCCCGGCTTGAGCTCGACCTCTCGCGGCATGCCGGCGCCGTCGCAGCGCACGGTGTCGGTATAGGCCATGCAGGCGTCGTCTGCCCGATCGAGCGCGGCGGCGATCACCGCCAGCGCATGCGGGGCGAGACGGTCGCCGGGCCGTACCGGGCACAGCCA
>RFIR01000166.1 GCA_003695135.1 Alphaproteobacteria bacterium
CAGATCGTCGAGATCGGGGCGGTGATCGCGCTGTTCGGCTTCAACAACCGCTGGAACGCGCTGATGGAGACCGAGATCGAGCCGGAAGTGACCGCTTTCGTGAACGAGCGGGGCTATCGCGGACCCGGTGGCCAGCACCGGTTCGTGCAACGCCGCAACGACGGCGAATGAACCGGCCGCGGACGGCGATCCGCGGCCAGCATGGGAGGAAGAAGATGACAGCCGATACCAAGACGAGCCGCCGCGGCTTCCTGGCCGGAACCGCCGCCGGGATGGCGGCTATGCAGATCACCATCCCCGGCGCCGCCCTTGCCCAAAGCTTTCCGACCCGGCCGATCAACGTGGTGGTGATGTATGCGGCCGGTGGCGGCACCGACACCATCATGCGCAAGATCGCCGAGGAGATGGCTGCGGCCAAGGGCTGGACGATCAACGTGCTCAACAAGCCCGGCGCGGTGGGCGGCGTGGCGACCCAGTACGTGATGGCGCAGCGCCATGACGGCTACACCATCCTGGGCGGGGCCAACTACAACCGCTTCGTGCGGGTGCTGGGCCATGCCGATTTCGTGCCCTGGCGCGACTGGGTGCCGATGAAGGCGGCCAACGCGCTGGCCAGCTGGTCGGTGCGCAAGGATTCGCCCTTCCAGACCTTCCAGGATGTCGTCAAGGCGGCCAAGGCCAACCCGGGCAAGGTATCGATCTCGACCTCGGGCACTGGCGGCGTCTGGCACGAGCTGGCGCTGATCATCGCCAACATTGCCGGGATCGAGCTGAAATACGTGCCCTACAAGGGTGGCAAGCCTGCGACGCTGGCGGGGCTTCAGGGCGAGACCGACATCGCCGGCGGCGGCGTGCACGAGCATGTCGATCTGGTCCGCGCGGGCAAGCTGCGCAACCTGTGCCAGACCAGCACCGAGGACATTGTCCTGGAAAACGGCACGGTCATGCCGTCGATCGCCAACATCCTGCCCGAAAGCCGCAAGTTCCTGCCCGTCGGCGCCACCTACAACTTCCTGGTGCCGCGTGACGTGCCGGCCGACATCCTGCAGGAGATCGCCGACGGCTTCCACGCGGCCTGCAATTCCGACGGGTTCAAGGCGCTGATGAAGCAGAAGTTCTTCCAGCTCGACGTCAAGATCGGCGAGGCGGCCGACCGTGAGGGCGCGCTGATGGAGACCATCACCGTCGACATCTTCAACCGCTTCCAGGACCAGATCGGCGCCAAGGTGAAGACCGCCGAGGAGCTGGGCCTGCCCAAGCCGGAGGATTTCGACAAGTGGTGGCCGCCCGAAGGCTACACGCCGCCGCCGATCAAGGTCTGATCCGGCCCCGGGCGCATCGCGGCCAGGATCGCGCTGCGCCCGGACAGGCGGGTAGTCGAGGATGGCGGCGATGAGCGACGACAAGGAAGACGGGCTTCATTTCGCGGGCGAGGAAATCGGTGCCGGCTACGCCTCGCCGGTTCTCGATCTCGTCGCCGCCGGCTTCCTGATCGTGCTGTCGGTCACCGTGATGATCGCTTCGCTGGCGCTGCCGATGCCGGGCGGGATTCGCACCGCGCCGGGGCTGCTGCCCTTCCTGACCGCGGCCTCGCTGCTGGCGATGGCGCTGTTTCTGGGCGCGACCGCGCTGCGTCGGCACCGGGCCGGCGAGACCCCGGCGCCGGGCGCGGCGCGCGACCGCTCGGAGAGCGTGCGCACCGTCGTGCTGGTGGTGATGATCGGCGTCTATATCGGCGCCCTTCAGGTGCTGGCATTCCAGCTGCCGCTGACCATCGGCGGCGTCTATTTCAACCTGACCGCCTTCGAGCCGGCGACGATCATCGCGCTTTCGGTCATCATCCAGTTCTTCTGGCGCGGCCCTCTCTGGATCACCACCGGCATCAGTCTCGGCTGGACGCTGTTTCTGTCGGTGGTGTTCCAGAAGGTGTTCGTGATCCCGCTGCCGGGGGGATTCTGAACCGATGTCGGTCTGGGAGGCGGTGTCGCTCGTACTCTCGCCCGGCCTGCTGGCCATGACGCTGGCCGGGGTGTCGCTCGGCATCATCTGGGGCGCGCTGCCGGGGCTGTCCACGACCATGGCCATGGGGCTACTGATCGGGCTCTCGGCGGGGATGTCGCAGAACGTGGCGATCTGCTTCATGCTGGGCGTCTATACCGGCAGCGTGTTCGGCGGAGCAATTTCCGCGGTGCTGATCAACATCCCCGGAACCCCCGATGCCGTGCCGACGATGATCGAGGGACACCAGCTCGCGCAAAGGGGCGAGGGCGGCCAGGCGCTGGGCACGGCGATCCTCGCCTCCTTCCTGGGCGGGCTGATGGGGATCGTCATCCTCGTCGCCTTCATCCCGCTGGTGCTGACCTTCGCGCTGAACTTCAGGTCGTGGGAGATGTTCCTGCTGGCGGTGATCGGCATCATGGTCGCCGGGTCCATGTCCGCCGGCTCGATGCCGCTGAAGGGCTGGATCGCCGGCTGGATCGGTATTCTGGTGGCGCTGGTCGGCTATGATTCGATCCATTCGGTACCGCGCTTCACCTTCGGCACCATGGCGCTTTATGACGGCATCTCCTATGTCGGCGTGCTGATCGGCCTGTTCGGCATGGCCGAGATCCTGCGCACGCTGCCCTCGCGCAGCAAGCCGACCATTCCCAGCAAGGTCGGGCGCGTGTTTCCGCCCCTGCGTCGGCTGGTCCGGTACGCGCCATCGGCCACGCGTTCGGGGCTGCTGGGAACGGTGATCGGCGCCATTCCCGGTGCGGGGGCCAATGTCGCCTCCTTCCTCGCCTACGATATCGGGCGGCGTCGGGCGCGGCCGGAGGACAAGGCCAAATGGGGCAAGGGCAGCTATGACGCCCTGGTCTGCGCCGAGACCGCCAACAACGCCAATATCGGCGGCTCGATGCTGCCGACCCTTGCGCTGGGCATCCCCGGAAACGCGGCCGCGGCGGCGTTCCTGGCGGCGCTGACGCTGAAGAACGTGGTGGTCGGCCCGACCATCGAGCTCGACCAGCCGGGCCTGATCTACTTCATCTATGCCGCGCTCTTCGTGGCCAACATGCTGATGTACGCGACCGCCTTCGTGCTGATCGCGCCCTGCGTAAAGCTGTTCAGCATGCCGCGGGGCATCCTGATGCCGCTGATCCTGCCGCTCTGCGTGATCGGGGCCTACAGCGTGAAGCTGTCGATCTTCGATGTCTGGATCATGTTCGCCGCCGGGGTCGTCGGCTGGGTGATGACGATCTTCAGGTTCCCGGTGGCGCCGGTCGTTCTCGGCGTGATCCTCGCGCCGTTGGCCGACGAGAATCTGCGCCGGTCGCTGCTGGTGTTCGAGGACAAGAGCCTCGGCTTCATCCTGTCGCAGTGGATCGGTACCTTCCTCGCCATCTGTGTGCTGGTGGTGATCGTCGAGGGCGTGGTGCGCGCGATCCGGTCGGCTAGGTCGCCGGAAGGCAAGGCGGGGGCGGGCAGTCATGAAACGGCATGAGCTGCGTTTCCGTGCGGATGCGCGCGGTCGGGTCATCAACGGTACGGGGTAGGCAATGAACCAGCGGACAAGGAAGGAAATCGGGCTTGCCATCGTTGGCTGCGGCACGATCGGGCGGATCCGGGCCAGGCTGGCGCGCGATTATCCCGGCGTCGGCTGGATCGGGCTGTGCGATCTGAAATCCGATCTGGGCACCCGGCTGCGCGACGACGTGCAGGCGGATTTCTTCACCACCGATTATCGCGAATTGCTGACCCGCCCCGAAGTGACCGCGACCATCGTCGCCACCGACGAGAACTTTCACTTCGAGCCGACCATGCTCGGCGTGGAGCGGGGGCATGACCTCTTCATCGAAAAGCCGCTGGCCACCGATGCGCGGCAGTCGGCGCAGATCCTCGATGCGATCGACCGCGCCGGTGTCGATGCGGTGGTGGGCTATACACAGCGCTTTCGCCGCCGCTTCCTCGCGATCAAGGAGCGGTTGATCACCGGGCAGATCGGCGAGGTGCATTCGGTCGTCACCCGCGCCTTCATGAACCGCATGGTGCCCATTGCCACGGTGCGCCGCACCCAGGAGCGCAAGACCCTGACGCCGATGGTGGTCTCGGGCACCCACAGCCTCGACATGTCGATGTGGCTGATGGAGGGCAAGACACCGGTCAGCGTCTATGCGCGCTCGACCGACCGTGTGCTGGGCGAATGGGGTACCAAGGATTCGACCTTCGGCATCTTCACCATGGATGACGGCACCATCTTCTCGATGAACATCTCCTGGGCGCTGCCCGAGGTCTGGCCCGGCGCGGTCTACGGGCTGGAGATCGGCATTGTCGGCACCGAGGGGGTGATCGATGTCGAGGACACCCATCGCGATCTGGTCATGGCCACCAATGTGGCGCAAGGCGCGGGCTATGCGCCCGAGGGCTACAAGGCGCCGGCGCGGCATGTCGATTTCCTGACCAGCTATCCGCCGGGCGATCTGCATCTCGACCAGCTGTGGGGGCCGATGCGCGAGGAGACCAACGCCTGGTATCAGCGTATCTTTACCGGTCAGAAGACGCCGCATGCCACCGCGGCGGACGGGCATCGCAACCTGCTGGCCACCATGGCGATGGATCTGTCGGCCAAGCGAGGCCAGCCGGTGGCGCTGCCCGCCGATCCCGATGAGCTGATGCGGGAGCTGACCTGATGGCGACGCAGATCGCGTTCGGCGGGTATCAGGGCGATCGGTCGGTCCATACGCGGGCCGCGCGCATCCTGTGCACGGCCATCGAACGCGAGGCCGGCGACGCGGTCGAGGTCCGCTTCGTCCAGAACATCACCGAGCAGGGGCGCAAGGCCGCAGACCTCCTGTCGATGACCGAGGGCGGGGAGCTGACGGGCTGCTATTTCTCTTCCAGCTACCTCACGGCGCGGGTGCCCGAGCTGGGTCTTTTCGACCAGCATTTCGTGGTGCCCGACCGCCGGCAGGCCTATGCGGTTCTCGACGGCGCGCTGGGGGCATGGCTGGCGCGCGAGGTGGAACGGCGCACCGGTTTCGCGGTCCTCGGCTACTGGGACAATGGCTTGCGCAACATCTCCTGCGCCGCCCGCGCCATCCGCCGGCCGGAGGATTGCAGGGGGTTGAAGATCCGCACACTGGCCAATGAGGATCACCAGCGCGTGTTCCGTGCGCTCGGCTCCGAGCCGATCAGGATCGACGTGCGCGATCTGCCCGAGGCGGTGGCCTCGGGCCGTGTCGATGCGCAGGAAAACCCGCTGACCAACATCTACAATTTCGGCCTGCACCGCACCCACCGGCATATCACCATGACCCGGCACCTGCTGGGGGTGGCGCCGGTTCTGTTCAATCGCGAACAGGTCGCGGCCTGGCCGCCGGCGCTGCGGCAGGCGGTGGACCGGGCGGTGGCCGAAGCCACGGCGGCCCAGCGGCGGATGGCGGAGGAAGACGACACCATCTGCGCCGAGGCCATGCGTGCGGAAGGCGTGGAGCTGATCGAGCTGACGGATGCGGAACGCGACGCCTTTCGCGAGGCGACGCGAGCGACGGTCGATGCGATGCGGTCGCGGTTCGACCCGGAGCTGGTCGCAATGTTCGAATCGGATCTGGCAGGGGCAGG
>RFIR01000167.1 GCA_003695135.1 Alphaproteobacteria bacterium
CTGGCGCTGATGCCGGCCGCGCTGCTGACCGACGAGCCGCTGACCCTGACCAACGCGCCGCGGCTTTCGGACATCCGCACCATGACCACGCTGCTGCAGAGCCTGGGCTGCGAGGTGGCCGCGCTGCAATCGGGCAAGGTGCTGGCGCTGGGGGCCGAGGATGTGGCCTCGGTCCGTGCCGAATACGACATCGTGCGCAAGATGCGCGCCTCGGTGCTGGTGCTGGGGCCGCTGCTGGCCCGGGCAGGACGCGCCGAGGTCTCGCTGCCCGGCGGCTGTGCCATCGGCGCGCGTCCGGTCGATCTGCATCTGATGGCGCTGGAGAGGCTCGGCGCCGAGCTGGAACTGCGCGAAGGCTACATCCATGCCCGCGCGCCGGGCGGGCTGAAGGGGGCGCGGGTCGAGTTTCCCCTCGTCTCGGTCGGCGCCACCGAGAACGCGATGATGGCCGCGGTGCTGGCGCGCGGGACCACGGTGCTGGAGAATGCCGCGCGCGAGCCCGAGATCGCCGATCTCGCCCGCTGTCTCAATGCCATGGGCGCGCGGATCGAGGGCGCCGGCAGCCCCACCATCACCATCGAGGGGGTGGACCGGCTGCACGGCGCCACCCACCGGGTGATCCCCGACCGCATCGAGCTTGGCACCTACATGCTGGCCCCGGCCATCGCCGGCGGGCGGGTGGCGTTTGCGGGCGTGACGCGCGATCTGGTCGCCGCCTTTGCCGACAAGCTGGAGGAGGCCGGGATCGCCATCGAGGAAAGCGCGGACGGGCTCGCCGTCGCCCGCGGCGAGGACCGGCCGCTGCCGCTGCATGTGGTCACCGAGCCCTTTCCCGGCTTTCCCACCGATCTGCAGGCGCAGATGATGGCGCTGATGACGCTGGCCGATGGCGAGAGCGTGCTTGAGGAACGCATCTTCGAGAACCGCTTCATGCATGCGCCGGAGCTGGCGCGCATGGGCGCGCATATCGAAATCCATGGCGGCACCGCGCGGGTGACGGGGGTCGAGGCGCTGCGCGGCGCGCCGGTGATGGCCACCGATCTGCGCGCCTCGGTCAGCCTGATCCTGGCCGGGCTGGCGGCAGAGGGCGAAACCGTGGTCAGCCGGGTCTATCATCTCGATCGCGGCTACGAACGGGTCGAGGAAAAGCTCGGCGCGGTGGGAGCGGAGATGGAACGGGTGAGGTCAGAGCGATGAGCGACGCACGATTCGAGGATGCCGGCGAACGCGCGCTGCGGCTGAAGGCGCTGACCGAGGAAGATCTGACGGTGATCTCTGCCCTGGTGCAGGACGCCGTGGCCCGGGTCGGCGATTTCGCCTGGGCGGCGCGGCATCACCGGCTGGCAGTGCTGATCAACCGCTTCCGCTGGGAGGATCGCGAGGACGCCCTGCGCCAGGGGCGCGACTTCGAGCGGGTGCGCGCGCTTCTGGTCATCGACGGCGTGCTCAAGGTACGCGCAAGCGGTCTCGACCCGAAGGAGCAGGACCTGATCGTCTCGATCCTGGCGCTGGAATTCGATCCCGGCGAGGACGGCGGCGGCACCATCCGCATCATCCTCGCCGGCGATGGCGAGATGGCGGTGGATGTCGAATGCATCGACGTCTCGCTCGCCGACGTCACCCGGCCCTATGTCGCGCCCTCGCACCGGGCGCCGGAACACGGGGACTGATCATGCCGGTCCTGCTCGATCACGCCGCGCCGGAATTCGAGACCGCCTTTGCGGCGCTGCTGGCGGCCAAGCGCGAGACGGCGCGCGATGTCGATGCCGCGGTGGGCGAGATCATCGCCGATGTCGCCGTGCGCGGGGATGCGGCGGTCATCGACTGCACCGCCCGCTTCGACCGGGTCGAGCTCACCCCCGACCGGCTGGCGGTCTCGGAGGAGGAGATCGAGGCCGCCATCGCGCAGGTGCCTTCCGATCTGCGCGCGGCGCTGGAAACCGCCGCCGCGCGCATCCGCGCCTATCACCAGCGCCAGATGCCCGAGGATGCGCGCTGGACCGATGCGGCGGGCGCCGAGATCGGCTGGCGCTGGACGCCGGTCGCCTCGGCCGGTCTCTACGTGCCCGGCGGTCTGGCGAGCTATCCATCCTCGGTGCTGATGAACGCGATCCCGGCCCGGGTCGCCGGGGTGGAGCGGCTGGTGATCTGCGCGCCGGCCCCCGACGGCACGCTCAACCCCGCGGTGCTGCTGGCCGCGCGCCTTGCCGGGGTGGACAGGGTCTGGCGCATCGGCGGGGCGCAGGCGATTGCGGCGCTGGCCTATGGCACCGAGACCATCGCCGCGGTCGACAAGATCACCGGCCCGGGCAATGCCTGGGTCGCCGCGGCCAAGCGGCAGGTCTTCGGCCGGGTGGGCATCGACATGATCGCCGGCCCGTCTGAGATCCTGATCATCGCCGATGCCGGCAACGACCCGGACTGGCTGGCGCTCGATCTGCTCAGCCAGGCCGAGCATGACGAGAGCGCCCAGGCGATCCTGATCACCGACAGCGCCGAGCTGGCGCGGGCGGTGATGGCGGCGGTCGACCGGCGGCTGGAGACCCTGCCGCGGCGCGACATCGCAGGCGCCAGCTGGGCGCGGCACGGGGCGGTGATCGTCGCAGGCGACCTCGCCCAGGCCGCGGCGCTGTCGGACCGGGTGGCGCCGGAGCATCTGGAGCTCTGCGTCGCCGATCCGGACGCGCTGGCCGCGCGCATCCGCCATGCAGGAGCGATCTTTCTTGGCGCCCTTACACCGGAAGCGATCGGCGATTATGTCGCCGGCCCCAACCATGTCCTGCCCACGGCGCGGTCGGCGCGGTTTTCCTCCGGCCTGTCGGTGCTCGACTTCCTCAAGCGCACCACGCTGGCACGGATGAGCCCGGCGGCGCTGGCCGCCATCGGCCCGGCGGCAGAGGTTCTGGCCACGGCCGAGGGGCTGCAGGCGCATGGCGCCTCGGTCGCGGCGCGGCTGGCGCGGCTGAATGCGGGAACGGGCTCAGGCGATGGCTGACCGGCTGAGCTCGGTGATCCTCGACGATTCCGGCCTGCCCCCGCCGACACCGGAGGTCGAGCAGGAACGCCGCGTGGCGATCTACGATCTGCTGGAGGAAAACCGCTTCGGCCTGCCGGGCCGGGCGGGCGGCGGGCCCTATCACCTGGAACTGGCGGTCCGCAACCGGCGGCTGGTGTTTCAGGTCGATGACGAGGCCGGCAACCGGCTGGTGGAGTTTCACCTCTCGCTCGGCCCGTTCCGGCAGATCGTCAAGGATTATTTCCAGATCTGCCAAAGCTATTTCGATGCCGTGAAACGCCTGCCGCCCAGCCGCATCGAGGCGATCGACATGGGAAGGCGCGGCATCCATGACGAGGGCGCGCGCACGCTGATGGAGCGGCTCGAGGGCAAGATCGAGATCGACATGGCCACCTCGCGCCGGCTGTTCACGCTGATTTGCGTGCTGCATACCGGCGGCTGAGTCCGGTGCGCCCGCGGCCGCAATCGGTTCTGTTCTGCTGCGATCTCAATTCCATCCGCAGCCCGATGGCCGAGGGCATCACCAAGAAGCTCTATGGCCGCTCGATCTATGTCCAGTCGGCCGGAGTGCGCCACAGGGCGGAGATCGACGGATTTGCGGTGGCGGTCTGCGCCGAGATCGGCGTGGCGCTGGAACGCCACCGCGCGCGCAGCTTTGCCGAGATGCAGGAATGGGGCGACGATCTGGGCGCCTTCGACCTGATCGTGGCGCTTTCGCCCGCCGCCCAGCGCCAGGCGATCGAGCTTTCCCGCCACAGCGCGGTCGAGATCGAGTTCTGGCCGGTGCTCGATCCCTCCGGCCTCGGCGAGCGGCGCGAGGAGAAGCTCGCCCACTACCGCGCGACCCGCGACCAGATCCTGCAGCGTATCCGGGCAAGGTTCGGCGAGCCGGGGGCAGAGCAGGGGTAGACCGCCCTGCAGGCCTAGCTCCCGCCAGGCGCCGCCAGCGACTTCAGATAGGCGGCGATCGCCTGCCGGTCCTCGGCCGGCAGACGGCTGATGTTCTCGATCACCTCCACCATGGCACCGCCGGCGGAGTCGAAATCCGGCGTGAAGCCGGTCTCGAGATAATAGGCGATGTCGGCGGCCGACCAGTCGAGCCGGGCCGGCGTTATGTCGGGCACCTTGCCCTCGCCATCCGGGCTCGGCGCACCGCGCAGCCAGCGATCGAGATCGAGCCCGCCGAACGGATCGCGCGGCGTGTGGCATTCGCCGCAATGGCCCGGCCCCTCGACCAGATAGCGGCCGCGCGCGACCGTCTCGTCACCGCCCGATGTCACCGGCTCCGGCGACAGGTAGAGCAGCTTCCACAACCCCAGCCCGCGGCGGATGTTGAAGGGAAAGCCGAGCTCATGCGGCTCGTCGGCGCGCTCCGATGGCGGCAGGGTCTTCAGATAGGCGAAGAGGTCGCGCACATCTTCCTGCCGCATGCGGGCGTACGAGGTATAGGGAAAGGCCGGGTAGTAATGCCGACCGTCCGGTGCGGTGCCCAGCATGACGGCCGAGACGAAATCCGCCTCGCTCCACGCTCCGATGCCGTGGTCCGGATCGGGCGAGATGTTGGGCGCGACGAAGGTGCCGAAGGGCGTCTTCAGCCGCAGCCCGCCCGAGAGCACCAGCCGCGCCTCGCCCCTTGCCCCCGGTGCGGCGTGGCAGGAGGCGCAGCCGCCGGCATTGAAGATGCGCGCACCGCGCCCCGGATCGGCCGTGTATTCCGGCAGTGCCTCCGGCGCGATCCGCTTCGGGGCGGTGACATAGCCCGCACCCGCGCCGGCAACCAGCACGAGCGCGAGCGCGTAACGCCAGACCCGTCTCAGTTCTTCTTGACCCGGTAGGCCTCGTGGCAGGCCTTGCAGTTCGCGGCCACGGCGCCGAGCTGGGCCTTGAA
>RFIR01000168.1 GCA_003695135.1 Alphaproteobacteria bacterium
AGCAGCTCGGACTTCTCGATCGAGGTGGTGCCGACCAGCACCGGCTGGCCGCGGTCATGGGCCTCGGCAATGCTTTCGACGATGGCGGCGTATTTCTCCTGCGCGGTGCGATAGACCTGGTCGTCCTCGTCGATGCGGGCCACCGGCAGGTTGGTCGGCACCTCGATCACGTCGAGCTTGTAGATCTCGGCAAACTCGTCGGCCTCGGTCAGCGCGGTGCCGGTCATGCCGGAGAGCTTGTCGTAGAGGCGGAAGTAGTTCTGGAAGGTGACCGAGGCGACGGTGATGTTCTCGGGCTGGATGTCGACGCCCTCCTTCGCCTCGATCGCCTGGTGCAGACCGTCCGACAGCCGGCGTCCGGCCATCATGCGCCCGGTGAACTCGTCGACCAGCACCACCGCGCGATTGCGCACGATGTAATCCTTGTCGCGGTGGAACAGCTTGTGCGCGCGCAGCGCCTGATTGACGTGATGGACCAGCGTCACGCTTTCGGGGTCGTAGAGCGTCGCCTCGCCCGACAGCAGCCCCGCCGCCTTCAGCCGCTGCTCGACGAACTCGTTGCCCTCCTCGGTCAGGGTGGCGTTGCGGAACTTCTCGTCGATCTCGTAATGGTCCTCGCTCAGATCGGGGATGATCTTGTCGATGGCGACATAGAGCTCGGACTTGTCGCTGGTGGGGCCGGAGATGATCAGCGGCGTGCGCGCCTCGTCGATCAGGATCGAATCGACCTCGTCGACGATGGCAAAGCCGAGATCGCGCTGGAACATGTCCTCCAGCCGCGACTTGAGATTGTCGCGCAGATAGTCGAAGCCGAACTCGTTGTTGGTGCCATAGGTGATGGCGGCGCGGTAGGCGGCGCGCTTGGTCGCATCGTCCTGTCCGGGAACGACCACCCCCACATCGAGCCCCAGGAAGCGGTGGATCTGGCCCATCCATTCGGCGTCGCGCCGGGCCAGATAGTCGTTGACGGTGACGATATGCACCGCCTTGCCCGTCAGCGCGTTGAGATAGGAAGGCAGGGTGGCGACCAGCGTCTTGCCCTCGCCGGTCTTCATCTCGGCGATCTTGCCCTCATGCAGGATCATGCCGCCGATCAGCTGCACGTCGAAGGGCCGCAGCCCCAGCACCCGGTCCGCCACCTCGCGCACGGTGGCAAAGGCCTCCGGCAGCAGCGAATCGACGCTCTCCCCGCGCTCCAGCCGCTGGCGGAACTCGGCCGTGCGCGCGCGCAGCGCATCGTCGGACAGGGCCGCCGTCTCGCCGGCCAGATCGTTGATGCGCGCGACCAGCGGCTGATATGCCTTGAGCTTCCGGTCATTGGCCGTGCCGATGATCCGTCTTGCCAGTTTGCTCAGACCGAGCATGCGCCGCACTCCCAAATATGACGCCCGACATGACGCCCTGCCCGGCGCGGGCCCGGCCTGCAACTCACCCGAATGCGAATTGGCCGGCCGACCGAAGGTATTGTCCGCCGGCGCCCGACGTCGTAGATGAGGGCATGTCGCCACAGCGGCCTCCCGGGGCCGGGCCGAGATGTAAGGGCCGGGGCGGCACCTGTCAACGGCACCTGCCCGTCCAGGTCGGCTGCGCCGGTCGTGGCGCGGGACCGGCACAACGCGCAAAGGGATCACCCATGCTTCGCTTCACCACCATCGGCTCGATACTGCTCGCATCGGCCATATCGATCACCACCCTGCCCTTCGCGGTGCAGGCGCAGGACGAAAACGCCCCGCTGCCACCCAAGGAAAGCGAGACCACAACCGAAAGCACCGCCGAGGCGACGCCGGCGGAGAAGCCGGCCGAGGAGACGACCGCCACCGCCGAATACGATGCCACCACCGTGGTGGCCACGGTCGACGGCATCAACATCACGCTCGGCCAGCTCGGCGCCTTCTTCGCCAGCCTGCCCGCGCAGTACAAGCAGGTGCCGGGCAAGGACCTGCTTCCGGTGCTGATCGATCAGGCCGCCAACCAGATCCTCGTCGCCCGCGCCGCCGAGCAGGCCGGGCTGGCCGAACGGACCAGCGTCAAGATCGCGCTGGAAAACGCCCGCCGCGACGCGCTGGCCCGTGCCTATATCCAGGACCTGCTCGATCAGGAGATCACCGACGAGGTGGTGCGCAAGGCCTATGACGAACGCGTCGCCGCCATGCCCGAGCAGACCGAGGTCAATGCCAGCCACATCCTGGTCAAGACCGAGGAAGAGGCCAAGGCCATCGTGGAAGAGTTGAAGAACGGCGCCGATTTCGCCGAGCTGGCCAAGACGAAATCCACCGGCCCCTCGGGCCCCAATGGCGGTGTGCTGGGCTGGTTCGGCAAGGGACAGATGGTGCCGCCCTTCGAGGAAGCGGTGTTCGCGCTCGAGGTCGGCCAGATCTCGGCCCCGGTCAAGACCCAGTTCGGCTGGCACGTGATCAAGCTCAACGAGACCCGGGTCAAGCCGAAGCCCACCTTCGAATCCATGGCCCAGCAGATCCGCGGCGAGCTCAGCCAGCAACTGATCCGCGCCAAGCTCGAGGAGATGCGCAGCGCCGCCACGATCGAGCGGGCCGACATCGCGCTGCCCGATGACGCGATCAAGGATCCCAAGCTGCTGACGGAGTAAGGCGGGGCTCGACGCGGCCCGTGTGAGGGAGGGCGGGCGATGGCCGGCAAGGACAAGGTCAGGGACAAGCCGAAGAAGCGCAAGAAGGCCGCCGAGAAGGCGGGCAAGGCACTTGCGGCCGGCAAGGGCGGCAAGGCGAAGAAATCGGCCGGCAGGAAGGGTGCGGCCGCGGTCTCGCCGCTCGCCCCGCCGGGCGGGCTGCCGGCACTGGCGCCGGTGCCGGGCGTCCGGCTTGCCACAGCCGCGGCCGGTGTGCGCTATGCCGGCCGGACCGACGTGATGCTGGCCGAGATCTGCCCCGGCGCCTCGGTCGCCGGAGTGTTCACCCGCTCCGCCACCCGCTCTGCACCGGTGCTGTGGTGCGAATCGATCATCGCCGCAGGCGAGACCGCCGGCCGGCGCAAGACCGGCATCATCGTCAATTCCGGCAACGCCAATGCCTTTACCGGCGCCGAGGGTACGGAGGGGGTGAAGGCGACGGCCGAGGCGGTGGGCAGGCTCCTGCGCTGCCCGGCCGGGCGGGTCTTCGTCGCCTCCACCGGCGTGATCGGCGAGCGGCTGCCGCATGAGCGCATCACCGCGAAGCTGCAGGAGCTCGGGGCCGGCCTGTCGCCCGACGGGCTGGCCGATGCCGCGCGCGCGATCATGACCACCGACACCTTTCCCAAGGGTGCGACCCGGCGGGTCGAGATCGGCGGCAGCATGGTCACGCTCACCGGCATCGCCAAGGGCTCGGGGATGATCGCGCCCGACATGGCCACCATGCTCGGATTCGTCTTTACCGATGCCAGGGTCGAGCAGCCGGCGCTGCAGCGCATGCTGGCCGCGGCGGTGGCGAAAAGCTTCAACTGCATCACCGTCGACGGCGATACCTCGACCTCGGACACCGTGCTGCTGGCCGCCACCGGCAAGGCGCGGATGGACCCCGTAGCCTCGGCCCGCTCGGCGGAGGGCCGTGCACTGACCGCAGCGCTGACCGATCTCTGCCGCGATCTGGCCCAGCAGATCGTGCGCGACGGCGAGGGTGCGTCCAAGTTCGTCACCATAAGGGTCACCGGGGCGGCGACGCCGCGCGCGGCGCGGCGCGTCGGCATGTCGATCGCCAACTCGCCGCTGGTCAAGACCGCCATCGCCGGCGAGGACCCCAACTGGGGCCGCATCGTGATGGCGGTGGGCAAGGCGGGCGAGCGGGCCGATCGCGACCGGCTGCGCATCAGCTTCGGCGATATCGTGGTGGCCGATGCCGGCCGGCAGGCCCCCGATTACGCCGAGGCGCTGGGCGCGGCCTACATGAAGCGCGACGAGATCGAGATCGGCGTCGATCTCGGCATCGGTTCGGGCAGCGCCGAGATCTGGACCTGCGACCTGACCGCCCGCTACATCGAGATCAACGCGGATTACCGCTCTTGAAACTGGTTCTGGTCGCGGCCTGCGCGCTGGTCGACCGCGACGGGCGGGTGCTGCTGGCGCGAAGACCCGAAGGCAAGCCCATGGCCGGGCTGTGGGAGTTTCCCGGCGGCAAGGTCGAGCCGGGCGAGACGCCCGAGGCCTGCCTGATCCGCGAACTGCACGAGGAGCTGGGCGTGGACAGCTGGGAGAGCTGCCTCGCGCCGCTGACCTTCGCCTCGCACAGCTACCCGGATTTCCACCTGCTGATGCCGCTTTTCATATGCCGCAAGTGGCGTGGCGTGCCGCAACCGCGCGAGGCGCAGGACCTGGCCTGGGTGCGGCCCGAGCGGCTGCGCGACTACCCGATGCCGCCGGCCGACCTGCCGCTGATCCCGCATCTGCAGGACTGGCTGTGAACGGTTAACCTTCGGTTAAGCATCCCTGCCTATTCCTAGGCTGGCCGCCCGTGCGGCATCCGGGGTTAATTGGCTGTTAGCATGTTCGTGTGAGCTTTGGAGGAGACGGCACCGGGAAGGACGGGTCACACATGTTGGCAACCATCGAAATCGGGACCTGCGTATCCGTACAGGGTGATCTGGTCGGGCGCCTGCCGGATGGTCGGCTCAGCGTGATGGTTGGTGACCGGATCTTCACGGGACGTGCGCCCAATCCCACCGAAGACTCGCCGACATCCATGCGGCGGGAAGACGAGATGCGCTCGGTCGCGTGAGGCCTGCCGCTACCGTGAGCCGAGACAGGCCCCCGAGACAGGCCCCTGTGATCTTCCAGCGCGACAGGGCATCCAGCGCGGGACGCGTTTCTTGCCAGGCTGCAATACGCGAACAAATAGTTTTAAGAGACCTCTGCAAAACTCAACCAGCCAGACCCGAGCGTTCCGCACGGGCGCCACGAAATTGTGGCGCCGGCGAAGTTTGTTCCTGATTTTCACCTATTTGGTAAATATTGATTGGGGAATTATTTTCTAATTACTTTAAGCACGCGCAATTTTGATTGGTCTGAAAACCGGCAGATTCAGGATGCCTGTCTACATCCGGGTTTTGCAGGGGTCTTACAATTACTATAATGGCGCAATCATGATCTCTGAAAGACCTTGTACGTTCCAGTTTGCAGCGGTTTCCGGCAAATATCGCATTGGAAATTATTCTCCAATTACCGTTCCCGTGCACGATCGAGATGAATGAATACCGGGGCAATGCGGGTCATGCACGGTCAAAGCAAACGCGCGGACCGGGTCGCATCCGGATGTCGGGCCCGCGGCGGATCCGGCTCCGCCCCTCAGCCCAGCGGCCGGATCGACAGCCGCGCGAACCGGAAACCGAGCCAGCGATTGTCCCCCTTCGGCTGCCAGGTCGCAGCGGTCATGAAGCATATCTCGGTGGGCGCCCCGGGGCGTCTGACCGGCGGCAGCAGAAACACCGGATCGGTTCCACCTTCGACTCGCGCGGTCAGCCGTTCCACCCCGTCGACGAAGATGGTCA
>RFIR01000169.1 GCA_003695135.1 Alphaproteobacteria bacterium
ATCGACCGGAAGCCCGAGATTGGACACGCCGTTGGCGAGCAAATAGCGGAACAGTTCGGGGGTGGCGGCGACATAGAGTTCGGATGCCGGCTTGAGGACTGCCGTGTCCACCGCCTTGTTGAAGGCATGGATCGAGCGGTTTATATCCTCGTTGGGATCCGCGATCACCCGGCCTTCGCGCGGAAGCTCGGCACAGGCCGCGACAGCGAACGTCACAAGGAGCAGGGCAAGGCGGTAAAGCGGGATGGGGCGCTGCATCAGCCTGGTGTTTCGCATATCCGGTGAACTATGCTATTGCTGCCGGGGTTCAAGTCGGGATGAATCGAGTCTTGGCAGTACGGATCAAACCGCCTACTCCGTCGTTTGCAACACGAACGGCATTCACGAACACATAACGGTGGCGCGAGCATGATCCAGACCCGAAACGACACAGGCGCCGGCGAAATCGACTGACATGGCAAGAAAACCGCAATTCGGCACTGGTGCCGTCGAGCTTCGCGCCGCCCTCAACGGCAGCAGGAAACTGCTGCTCGGTGTGGCGCTGTTCAGCTTCTTCGTGAATCTGCTGATGCTCACCGGTCCGCTCTACATGCTGCAGATCTACGACCGGGTGCTCTCGAGCCGCTCGGAAGCGACGCTGGTCGCAATCTCGGTTCTTGTCATTCTGCTCTACGCACTCTCGGGCGTGATGGATTACGCCCGCGCCCGGGTGATGGCACGAATCGGGGCCAAGTTCCAGTCGCTTCTCGACCAGCGCGTGTTCGAGGCGATCCTGCGCCGCTCGATCTCGCCCGACGAACGGACCCGGCCCGCCACCGGCCTGCGCGACCTCGAATCGATCCAGCGGCTGTTCTCCTCGCCGGCGCTGTTTTCCTTCTTCGACATGCCGTGGACGCCGGTCTTCGTGCTGATCCTGTTCCTGTTCCACTGGATCCTCGGCACCGCGGCGGTGATCGGCGGATCGCTGCTGATCTTCCTGACCTTCCTCAACCAGTGGATGTCCAGAAAACCGCTGGTCGAGGCCAATCAGGCAACGGCGGAGGCGGAGAATTTCGCGGAATCGCTCCGGCGCGAGGCCGAGCTGGTGCAGGGGCTGGGCATGCGTGCCTCGGGGCTCGCCCGCTGGCGTGCACGCCGCGACAGCTCGCTGGCAGCGACGATCGAGGCGTCCGACACCTCCGGCACCATCTCCAACATCTCAAAGAGCTTCCGCTTCTTCCTGCAGTCGATGATGCTGGGGCTCGGCGCCTGGCTGGTGCTGCAGGGCCAGATGAGCCCGGGCATGATGATCGCGGGCTCCATCCTGCTCGGCCGCGCGCTGGCGCCGATCGAGCAGGCGATCGCGCAATGGGCGCTGGTGCAGCGCGCGCGGCAGGGCTGGGTGCAGCTTTCGGAGCTGCTGGAAAAGACGCCGGTCGACCCGGTACGGACCGAGCTGCCGACCCCGCGCGCGATCCTGGAGGCCGAACAGATCACCGTGGTGCCGCCCGGCGAGAAGGTGGCGACGCTGCGCATGGTCAGCTTCCGCGTCGAGCCGGGTCAGGCGATGGGGGTGATCGGGGCATCGGGCGCGGGCAAGTCGACCCTGGCCAAGGTCATCACCGGCATCTGGCGGCCGGCCTCGGGCACGGTCCGGCTCGACGGCGCCGCGCTCGATCACTATTCCAACGAGGCGCTCGGCCGCCATGTCGGCTATCTGCCGCAGGAGGTGGCGCTGTTCGATGCCACGGTGGCCGAGAACATCGCCCGGCTTTCGACCGAGCCCGATCCCGCCAAGGTGGTCGAGGCGGCCAAGAAGGCGGGCGCGCACGAGATGATCCTCAAGCTGCCGAAGGGCTATGACACGCGCGTGACCACCGGCGGCGGGCGGCTGTCGGGCGGGCAGCGCCAGCGCATCGGCCTGGCCCGGGCGATGTACGGCAACCCGGTGATCCTTGTGCTCGACGAGCCCAACTCGAATCTCGACGCGCAGGGCTCGGAGGCGCTCAACCGGGCGATCAAGACGATGAAGGGCGAAGGCAAGGCGGTGATCATCATGGCGCACCGGCCCGGCGCGATCACCATGTGCGACACGCTCCTGCTGCTCGATGGCGGCATGCGGCGCGCCTTCGGGCCGCGCGACGAGGTGCTGCGCGAGCATCTGAAGAACTACGAACAGGTTGCCGGGGCGATCGGCAGCGAGGCCAGACCGCCGGCACCGGCGGCGGAGGTGCCGTCATGAGCAGCGAGACCGGCCCGCAGCCGCCGGCGCCGCCCCCGCTGGAAAAGCGGCGCCCGGCGCGGGAGCCCAAGGCGATGCCGGATGCCGCGCCGCAGGCGCGCCCGGTGCAGAAGCGCCGGCCGGACGCGGCCGTGAAGCCGGCCGAGCCGACGAAGGCGACGCTCGGCGCGCTCAATCTTGCCAAGGCCAAGGCGCCGGCCAAACCGCCGCGGCCGAAGCGTGGCAGGGCCGCCGCCGCCCCGCCGCGCAAGCCCCCCGCGGATCCGCGCTGGAGCGCGACGCGCCCGATGCTGATCGGCATGATCGGCGTGATCGGGCTGGTGCTCGGCTTCGGGGTCTGGGGGTCCACCGCCTCGATCTCCGGCGCCGTTGTCGCGCCGGGCCGGGTCGAGGTCGAGGCCAAGCGTCAGGTGATCCAGCATCCCGATGGCGGCGTGGTGGGCGAGATCCTGGTCAAGGACGGCGATCTGGTCGAGGCGGGCGACGTGCTGCTGCGGCTTGACGACAAGCTGCTGCGCTCCGAGCTCAACATCATCGAGGGCCAGCTCTTCGAGCTGCTCGCCCGCGGGGCGCGGCTGCGGGCCGAGCGCGACGGCAAGACGGAGATCACCTTCGACAAGGAGCTGACCGATCTCGCCGCCACCCGCCCGGACGTGCAGGACTATATCGACGGCCAGAAGCGGCTGTTCGCCGCCCGCCGCGAGACGCGCGAGCGCGAGACCGCGCAGCTGCGCGAGCGCCAGGTGCAGATCGAGAAGCAGGTCGAGGGCATCATCGCCCAGCAGAAGGCGATGACCAGCCAGCTGGAGCTGATCGACAAGGAGCTGGTCGACCAGCAGTCGCTTCTCGACAAGCAGCTCGCCCAGGCCAGCCGGGTGCTGGCCCTGCAGCGCGAGAAGGCGCGCCTGCAGGGGCAGGTGGGCGAGCTGACGGCGCAGGAAGCCCAGGCCCGCGGACGCATCGCCGAGATCGAGATCCAGATCCTCAAGATCGGCACCGACATGCGCGAGGAGGCGATCACCACCCTGCGTGACCTGGAATTCCGCGAGGTCGAGCTGCGGCAGCGCCGGCTTTCGACGCTGGAAAAGCTGTCGCGGCTGGAAATCCGATCGCCCGTGAAGGGCAAGATCTACGGCAATACCGTCTTCGCGATCCGGTCCGTGGTGCGCCCGGCCGAACCGATCATGTACATCGTTCCGGTGGAAAGCCAGCTGGTGATCTCCACCCGGGTCGAGCCGATCCATATCGACGAGGTGCATGTCGGCCAGGAGGCGGTGCTGCGCTTCTCGGCCTTCAATTCGCGCTACACCCCCGAGATAAAGGGCAAGGTGGTCCAGGTCTCCGCCGATGCCTTCGTCGACGAGGCACGCGGCTATTCCTACTACACTGCCGAGGTCGAACCCGAGCCGGGTGAGATGGAAAAGCTCGCCGACCGGGAGCTTCTGCCCGGCATGCCGGTCGAGGCGTTCATCCAGACCGGCGAGCGCAGCGCACTCAACTACATCATCCGGCCGATGATGGATTACTTCAACAAGGCGATGCGCGAGGAATAGCGGCGCCGTTTCAGGGGGACGGGATCATGGCGGATTACCTGGGCCGACTGGCCGAGCTGGGGCTGAAACTGCCCGAGGCGCCGGCTCCGGCGGCGAATTACGTGCCCTATGTGATTGCAGGCAGCATGGTCTACATCTCCGGTCAGGTGGCGCGCAACGAACGCGGCTTCATCACTGGCAAGCTGGGCGCCGACATGAGCGTGGCCGAGGGCCAGGAGGCGGCGAAGAGCTGCGCGCTGGCGCTGATCGCCCAGCTGCGCGCGGCCTGCGGCGGCGATCTCTCGCGGCTGGTACAGGTGGTCAAGCTGACCGGTTTCGTCGCCGCGACCCCCGACTTCACTGAACATCCCACGGTGATCAACGGCGCCTCGGACATCATGGTGGCGGTGTTCGGCGATCGTGGCCGCCACGCGCGCGCCGCGGTGGGCTGCGTCTCGCTGCCGCTCGGCGTGGCGGTGGAGGTCGAGGGCATCTTCCGCATCACCTGAGCCGGATCGGGGAGGGCGCAATGCCCGCATTGCCACCGGGCTTCACCGCCCGTTCCTTCGCCCATCGCGGCCTGCATGATAGAGGGGCCGGGCGGATCGAGAACAGCCGCGCCGCCTGCCGCGCCGCCATCGCGGCCGGTTTCGGCATCGAGATCGACCTGCAGCTTTCCGCCGATGGCGAGGCGATGGTGTTCCATGACGACGATCTCGACCGGCTGACGCCCGAGACCGGACCGGTGCGGGCGCGCGCGGCGCAGGCGCTGTCCCATATCCCGCTGAAAGGCGGCGGTGAGACCGTCCCGACGCTCGCCGAGATCCTCGATCTGGTGGCCGGCCGGGTGCCGCTCCTGATCGAGATCAAGGATCAGGACGGCGCGCTCGGACCCGATATCGGCCCGCTGGAGGCGCGAACGGCCGAGCTCCTGCGCGATTATGCCGGCCCCGTCGCGGTGATGTCGTTCAACCCCCACTCCATCGCCCGCATGGCGCAGGAGGCCCCGCGGATCCCGCGCGGGCTGGTCACCGAGCCGATGCGCGCCGAGCACTGGCCAGGCATCGCACCCGAGCGCCTTGCCGCGCTGGGACGGATCGCGGATTTCGACCGGGTCGGGGCGAGCTTCGTCTCGCATTACTTCCGCGCCCTTGCCATCCCGCCGATCGCGGCGCTGAAGGCGCGCGGGGTGCCGGTGCTGTGCTGGACGGTGCGCAGCCCCGCCGAGGCGGAAGAGGCATGGCAAATCGCCGACGCCATCACCTTCGAAAACTTCCGGCCCGGGCATTGATCTGCCCGGGCAAACCGCCAACTTGACTGCCATGGACGGATCGCCCGCCATCGAGGTCGTCACCCTGCCCCGCATCGAGGCCATCGCGGCCGCGGAATGGGATGGCTGCGCCTGTCCCGAGGCGGCATCGGGCCGGCCGGTCGATCCCTTCACCACCCATCGCTTTCTCGCCGCGCTGGAACGCTCCGGCTCGGTCTCGGCGCGGGCCGGCTGGCAGCCGATGCATCTGGCCGCGCGGCTGGAGGGGCGGCTGATCGGCGTCATGCCGCTCTATGTCAAGAGCCACAGCCAGGGCGAGTACATCTTCGACCATGGCTGGGCCCATGCCTATGAGCGCGCCGGCGGCGACTATTATCCCAAGCTGCAATCGGCGGTGCCGTTCACGCCCGCCACCGGGCGCCGCTTCCTCGTCGCCCCGGGCGAGACCGCGGACATCGCCCGCGCCGCGCTGGCCGAGGCCGCGATCACGCTCGCGCGGCGCAACCGGCTGTCCTCGCTGCATGTCACCTTCTGTACCGAAGAGGAGGCCCGGGCGGGCGCGGCGCTGGGGCTGATGCGACGCACCACCCAGCAGTTTCACTGGGAAAACCGCGGCTATGGCGATTTCGACGCCTTTCTCGCCGATCTCTCCTCGCGCAAGCGCAAGAACATCCGCAAGGAACGCGCAACGGCACAACAGGCGGGCGAGATCATCGCGCTGACCGGCGCGGCGCTGCAGCCCGAACACTGGGATGCGTTCTGGCAGTTCTACCAGGATACCGGCGGCCGCAAATGGGGCCGGCCGTACCTGACCCGCGGCTTCTTCGACGAGGTCCAGCGCCACATGCGCGAGGATGCGCTCTTGGTGCTGTGCCTGCGCCGCGGCCGGCCCGTCGCCGGGGCGCTCAACTTCATCGGCCGCGAGACACTCTACGGCCGCTACTGGGGCTGCATCGAGGATCATCCCTGCCTGCATTTCGAGCTCTGCTACTACCAGGCCATCGACTGGGCGATCCGGCACGGGCTGAAGCGGGTCGAGGCCGGTGCCCAGGGAGAACACAAGCTTGCCCGCGGCTATCTGCCGGTCGAGATCCATTCGCTGCACTGGATCGCCGATCCCGGCTTCCGCGACGCCGTCGCCCGCTATCTGGAGGCCGAGCGCGAGGCGGTCGATCGCGAGATCGAGGTGCTGACCGAATACGGGCCGTTCCGCCGGGGCGAACAGCAGGAATGGCAGTAAGGGGAGGGCACGGCGCGCAGCCTGGCCCGACCGTGCTCCGACCCGGTGCCGTGCGGACACCCGCCCTCCGGCGGGCGGGCCGCGTGGATCGGAGCAGGAGCGTCGTGTTCGGGTGCAGACCGAGCCGGGAGCTGGCCTGCCGCCAGGAATCGCACCGGGAATTCTCGTGTCCGGTCCAGTAATCCCAGCTGCCCTGATCACTGCCCGCTGCCCGGCTTCGTGCCGTGGGCGAGGTGATGGTGTCGGGGTCGTTGGCGCGGACGATCCGGGCCGCACGGCCCCGACAGATGATCGCCCGGCAGCCGTCAGGGCGCGTTCCCTCGCGCGCGATCAACCGGCAGGCACCGGGTGCGTTACGCCGAGCTGAAGGCGAATGCGCGATACGGCCAGACGAAAATCCTCGCGCAGGTGCAATGATTGGAATGCCCCTGCAATACATGGATGCAGGCGGACTCTCGAATAACACAAGGCTTTGCAGGGATCATGGTTGAGCGCCCGTAAATAGAAGAGACCCCTGCGAAACTCCGCTGGCCAGACCCCGTCGCTTCGCCTGGACGGAGGCGAAATGCGGCGCCGGTCATGTTTTGATTATTTTCACCCTTGATTGATAAATATTGATTAGGGAATTATTTTCCAATTACTATACACGTGCGCAGTACACATTGGCAGAAAACGTGTTTCGCCTGCGATGCTCCGTCGCGCCGGAGTTTTGCAGGGGTCTCTTTAAATTATTTTACGCGCCTACAGATCTGATCCTGCTGAACCCTCATTCATTCAG
>RFIR01000170.1 GCA_003695135.1 Alphaproteobacteria bacterium
CGAGGCGGCAAACAGGACCAGCATCTCCTGCACGTCGTTCAGGAACACCGCATGGCCCAGCGAACCGACAAGGACATTCGCGAAGAAGACGGCGAACAGCAGTGCGGCGACGATCAGTGTCATGGGTCCCGCCAGGTTGAGGGGAACGATTCGCCGGGCCAATGTAAGCGCTTACATCCGGCCGCGCAAGCTTGCAATGTAAGCGCTTGCATCGTTTAACGGCGGAGCCGGCGGCCGCGGCTGGCCGGCGGAAATCGGGGGCGGCGATGGGCGGCAGGCAGATCACGGAAGGGCACAGATCGCCGACGCTCGCCGATGTCGCGCGGCGGGCGGGGGTGTCGACGGCCACGGTCTCGCGCTGCCTGAACGCGCCCGACCGGGTGATCGAGCCGACGCGCGAGCGGGTGCAGGCCGCGATACGCGAGCTCGGCTATTCACCCAATTTCGGCGCCCGGGCGCTGGCGGCGCGCCGGACCATGACCATCGGCGCCATCATCCCGACGATGGAGAACGCCATCTTCGCTCGCGGCATCCAGGCGTTTCAGGAGACGCTGCACGGGCTCGGCTACATGCTGCTGGTGGCGAGTTCCTCCTACAGCATGGAGCTGGAGGAGGAGCAGGTCGGGGCGCTGGTCGCCCGCGGTGCCGACGGGCTGCTGCTGATCGGCCAGGACCGCGACATGCGGGTGGTCGACTTCCTTCGCCGCCATGCGGTGCCGGCGGTGGCGGCCTGGACCTATGATCCCGAGGGGCCGCTGCCCTCGGTGGGCTTCGACAACCGCGCCGCGATGCGCGCGCTGGCGGCGGAGGTGATCGCGCTCGGCCATCGCCGGCTGGGCCTGATCTCGGCCCATACCGCCCATAACGACCGCGCGCGGGGGCGGGTCGAGGGGGCACGTGACGCGGTGCGGGCGGCCGGGCTCGGCGCGGCGGCGCTGACCGTCGTCGAGACCGCCTATGGCATCGAGACTGGGGCGGCGGCCCTTGCGCGGATCATGGCCGGGGACCGTCCGCCCACCGCGGTGCTGTGCGGCAATGACGTGCTGGCCGTCGGCGCGCTGATCCAGGCGCGGCGGACGGGCATCGCGGTGCCCGATGCCGTTTCGATCACCGGTTTCGACGACATCGACCTTGCCAGCGTGGCCGTACCGGCGCTGACGACGGTCCATGTCCCGCATCGCGAGATGGGCCGGCGCGCGGCGCGCATGCTGGTGGAGATGGTCGAGCAGGGCGCGCCGGGCGAAGCGGTCGAACTGGCAACCGGGATCCGGCGGCGCGAGTCGCTGGCCCCGCCCCCGGCGGAGGGTTGACGGACGGCAGGGGCGGGGCCGTTCGAGCCCGGCCGCCCCGTCCGGTCAGATACCCGAACTCCAGGCCGGCAGCCGGCCCATATGGACGTCGACCTTCTTGACCCCAGGCACGTTTTCGGCCGCCACGCGCACGGCATCCTCGACCGCATCGCTGTCGGCCACGCCCCAGATGCTGACCCGCCCATCCTCGACGGTATAGTTGACGAGATTGATGTGCAGGCCCGGAACCTCGCGCAGCGCCCGGTCGACGGCCTTGCGCAGCTCCTCGTCCGAGGCCGAGGGCGTGGGCAGCGCCTCTGCCCCGGCATGAGCCAGCGCATGGATCAGGTTGGCACGCGAGACAATGCCGACCACCCTGCCGTCGCGGACCACCGGCACCCGCTTGATGCGGCGGGTCTCCAGAAGATGGGCGATATCGGCCACCTCGCTGTCCTCGCTCACGCTCAGCACATCGGTGGTCATCACATCGACCACGCGGTGGCTGCGGGCCTTGACGTAATCGCGCGCCGCATCCGCAGTGTCGGAGATCAGCTCCAGCCACCAGCTGCGGCGGATCCCGTCCCCGTCCTGCAGCCGGCGCAGCAGATCGCCCTCGCTCAGCATGCCGACCAGCCTGCCATCGCTGTCCACCACCGGCAGCCCGCTGACATGATGGTCGAGCATCAGGCGCACCGCCTCCTCGACCGTCGCATTCTCGTCGACCGAAATCACGGCCGTCGTCATCACATCCCTGGCTTTCATCTCGCGCCTCCGCCTTCCGTTCTCACCCGCACCGTTCCTGCACGCCGCGCGGGCCGGCGTCCCGGTCCGGTCTCACACCGTCTCGACTTCCGGCCGATTGACCTTCTCGGCGATCGCCTTCAGATCCGGCTCGTCGAGCGTCTCGCGTTCCAGAAGCGTGGCCGCGGTTTCCTTCAACAGGCCGCGATTTGCCTCCAGCATCGTGACGGTCCGGTCGAAGATCTTGTCGATCATCTCGCGCACCTTGTCATCCATCCGCTCGGCCGTGGCATCGCTGTAGCGGCGATTGAGCCAGGAGGCCTGATCCCCGGTGCCGAGAAAGTTCGGGCGATCGGCGTCGTAGCTGACATGGCCCAGATCGGGGTCCATGCCATAGCGCGCGACCATGGCCCGGGCGATGTCGGTGGCCTTGACCAGATCGTCCGCGGCACCGGTGGAGAGATGGCCGTAGATGATCTTTTCGGCCCCGCGCCCGCCCAGCAGCACCGCGATCTTGTTCTCCAGCTCCTCGCGCGTCATCAGGAAGCGATCCTCGGTCGGCCGCTGGATGGTGTAGCCCAGCGCGCCGATGCCGCGCGGGATGATCGAGACCTTGTGCACCGGATCGACCCCGGGCAGCGCCATCGCCATCAGCGCATGGCCCATCTCGTGATGGGCCACGATCTCGCGCTCATGCGGGTTGAGCACGCGGTTCTTCTTCTCCAGCCCGGCGACGATGCGTTCGACGGCATTGTTGAAATCCTCCATGCCCACCGCATCGGCATGGCGGCGTGTGGCCAGCAGCGCCGCCTCGTTGACCAGATTGGCCAGATCGGCGCCGGAAAAGCCCGGCGTCAGCGCCGCCACCTTCTCGGCATCCACATCCGGGGCGAGCTTCACCTTCTTCATGTGCACGCGCAGGATCTGGATGCGCCCCTTCTTGTCGGGCTTGTCGACCAGAACCTGGCGGTCGAAGCGGCCGGCGCGCAACAGTGCGGGGTCGAGGATTTCCGGCCGGTTGGTGGCGGCCAGCAGCACGACGCCCACCGTGGGGTCGAAGCCGTCAAGTTCGGTCAGCAGCTGGTTGAGCGTCTGCTCGCGCTCGTCATTGCCGCCGGTGATCTGACCCGGCGCCCGGGCGCGACCCAGCGCGTCGAGCTCGTCGATGAAGATGATTGCCGGAGCGTTCTTGCGCGCCTGCTCGAACAGGTCGCGCACCCGTGCCGCGCCGACGCCGACGAACATCTCGACGAATTCCGAGCCGGAGATGGAAAAGAAGCGCACACCCGCCTCGCCGGCCACTGCGCGGGCAAGAAGGGTCTTGCCGGTGCCCGGGGGGCCCACCAGCAGCACGCCCTTGGGGATGCGCGCGCCCAGCTTGCCGTATTCCTCGGGATCCTTGAGGAACTCGACGATCTCCTGCAGCTCGGTCTTGGCCTCGTCCACCCCGGCGACGTCATCGAAGGTCACGCCGGTTTCCTTCTCCATATAGACCTTGGCCTTGCTCTTGCCGACCTGAAGGAAGCCGCCGAAGCCCTGCTTCTCGGCGAAGTTGCGGAAGAAGAACATCCACAGCCCGAAGAAGATGACCGCCGGTATCACCCAGGACAGCAGCGCGCTGAGCCAGGTGTTCTCCGGCACGCCGGTGATCTCGACATCGGCCTTGTCGATGCGCTCCAGAATCGCCGGATCGACGATATTGGTCACGAAGCGGCTGCGCCCGTCCACCGGCGAATCGAACACGCCGGTGATCTTGTCCTTGCCGACAGCCACCGAGACGATGCGCCCTTCCTGCAGGTATTTCTCGAACTGGCTGTAGGTGATCGGCGCGGTCTCGCTGAAACTGGCAATCCAGGACTGGATGAAGATCACCGCCAGAAAGGCGATCACCCAGTACCACAGATTGTACTGCGTCTTCTTTTCCATCTCCTCCCCACCCGCCATGATCTCACTGGCCGCTCTCGGGAGCCGAAAATGGACCCGCCCCCCGACGGGTTCAAGCCGCATGCGACCGAAGAACGCGAATTCGTGCAGCTTTCTCCGCCGCACCCTCTTGAATTGGACGGGCGGCAACACACTATCTGACTTGAAACGCCCGATTGGGGTTTCGTGAACACTCGACGGGTCCGGCTCTTGCAGCGGACATCCTCACTCGCCGGGATCGGGAGTGCAGGGAGTCGTTGGAGTTTCTACTGCCGCTAGCGGCAGGACTTGGCGCGTGTTCGCCCCTCAGGGCGTTTCGCAAGGCCGCGACGAATGCGCCGCGGCAGGGCGAAACCCGAAACAGGAGGCGAGACATGCTGTTTCCCGTCTATACCAACCGAAGCGATCCGTTCGCGCTGATGCGTTCGATGCTGCGCGATTTCGACCGCAGCTTCCGGCCGCTGGCCTCGCCGTCAGCCTTTCCGCCGGTGAACATCTGGCAGGGGGCCGAGGCGGTGGCCATCACGGCCGAGCTGCCGGGCGTGGAACCCGCCGACATCGAAATCACCGTGAAGGAGGACGTGCTGACGCTGTCGGGCGAGCGCAAGGCGCCGGAGGTGCCCGAAGGCGCGCGCTGGCACCGCAACGAACGCGTGTTCGGCAAGTTCAGCCGCGCCATCCGCCTGCCCTTCGCTGCCGGCGAGGACCAGATCGAGGCCCGCTTCACCGACGGGGTGCTGCGCATCGTCGTCGGCCGGCCCGAAAAGGACAAGCCGCGCAAGATCGAGATCAAGGCCGCGTGAAAGGAGAGCGAGAGATGAGCACCGCAATGTCCAGGAGCGCCGAGAAGACCCCGACCGAGGCGCCCGAGACCACCAGCGGCGGTCGTGTCTACCGGCCGCTGACCGATATCGTGGAAACCGATGCCGGCGTGTCGCTGATGCTGGAAATGCCCGGCGTGGCGGCCGACGATGTCGACATCACCCTGGAAGACCGGGTGCTGACCATCCATGGCCGGACCAGCACCACCCGGCCGGAGAAGTTCGAGCTCGCCTATGCCGAATATGGCGAGGGCGACTATGAACGCGCCTTCACCATGTCGGAGGAATTCGACCCCGACAGGATCCGGGCCGAGATGCACAACGGCGTGCTGACGGTGACCCTGCCGCGCGCCGAGGCGGCCAAGCCCAGGAAGATCGCGGTCAAGCAGGCCTGAGACAGGACGGGAAAGGAGACCCGAGATGCAGATCAAGGATCTGATCCCCTGGGCGCGCAAGGACCAGGCGCCCGAGCAGAAACCGGCGGACGAGAACCCCATCGCCGCCCTGCAGCGCGACATGAACAAGGTGTTCGAGAACTTCTGGAACCGGTTCGGATCGCTCGACTGGCCCTGGGGCGGCGGCGATGCCCGCTCGGATGTGGTCGAGACCGACAACGCCATCGAGGTATCGGTCGAACTGCCCGGCATGGAGATGAAGGACATCGAGGTCTCGGTGACCGACGATTTCCTGACCATCAAGGGCGAGAAGAAGGTCGAACGGCAGGAGGAGAAGAAGGGCTATTACCTCTCCGAACGCAGCTATGGCTCGATCTACCGCTCCATCCCGCTGCCGCCGGGCGTCGACGGCGAAAAGGCCGAGGCCAGCTTCAAGAACGGCGTGCTGACCGTGCGGCTGCCCCAGACCCCCGAGGCGAAGGCCAAGGTCAAGCGCAGCGAGGTCAAGGGCGCGTGATCCCGGCATGAACGGCGCCGCCGGCTCCGGTGCCGGCGGCGCAATTCTGGAGAGAAAGAGATGGCTACACGATTCCTGATGGTGATTGCGTTCGTACTGGGGGTGATCGCACCTCCGGTTTCGGCACAGATCGTCGCGGCCGAGGCCGATGCGCGCGGCATTCCGACCATCGCGCCGCTGATCGCCAAGGTCGATGATGCGGTGGTCAACATCGCGGTGGTCTCGGAACGGCCGGCCCAGATCTCGCCGCTGTTTCGCGATCCGTTCTTCCGCCGGTTCCTGCCGCCGCTGCAGGAACTGCCGCCCCAGCGGCAGATGGCTGCCGGTTCGGGCGTGATCGTCGATGCCGCCAAGGGCTATGTGCTGACCAACAACCATGTGGTCGAGAACGGCACCGAGATCCGGGTCACGCTGCGCGACAATCGCAGCTTCGAGGCCGAGCTTGTCGGCCGCGATCCCGCCACCGATATCGCGGTTCTGAAGATCGAGCCGGACCGGCTGACCGATATCGAGATCGGTGATTCCGACAAGCTCCTGGTGGGCGACCTTGTCGTTGCCATCGGCAATCCGTTCGGGCTGGGTCAGACCGTGACCAGCGGCATCATCTCAGCGCTCGGCCGCTCGGGCATCAACCCGCAGGGCTATGAAGACTTCATCCAGACCGATGCCTCGATCAACCCCGGCAATTCGGGCGGCGCGCTGATCACGCTCGACGGCAAGCTCGTCGGCATCAATACCGCGATCATCTCGCCCAATGGCGGCGGCAATGTCGGGGTCGGTTTTGCGGTGCCGGTGAACATGGCCGTGAAGGTCATGGAACAGCTGATCGACTATGGCGAGGTCCGGCGCGGACGGCTCGGCGTCATGATCCAGGATCTGACCCCGGATCTGGCCGAGGCGCTGGGCATCGATGCCAAGAGCGGCGCGGTGATCGCCTCGGTCGAGCCCGGCACGCCGGCGGAGGAGGCCGGTCTGAAGGCCGGCGACGTGATCGTGGCGGTGGACGGGCGGAAGGTCGACGACTCGGCCGATCTGCGCCAGAACATCGGCCTGCGCCGTCCCGGTGACCGGGTCGACATCACCTATCTGCGCGAGGGAAAGAAGCGGCATGTGAAGGTCAAACTGGCCGAAGCCGACGGCAGGCGCATCTCGCCGCGCCGGCATGCCTATGACGACCCGCTGGCCGGGGTGCATCTGGCCCCGCTCGATCGCGGCCATCCCGCCTGGGGCGAGGTCGAGGGCGTCGTCGTGGTCGATGTGGCTCCGGGCAGCCCGGCGGCGCGGGCCGGGCTGCAGCGCGATGACGTGATCACGGCGGTGAACCGCAAGCCGGTCAGATCGGTCCGCGACATCGACCGCGCGCTGCGCAACAACCCCCGCGCGGTGGCGCTGTCGATCTGGCGCGACGGGCGCAACCTGTTCCTGGTCCTGCGCTCCTGACGTGCGGACCGGCGGGCGGGGACATCCCGCCCGCCGGTCGCTTCGGCGTCGCGGCGGCTCAGCCCGCGACCGCCAGCCCCGCGATCAGCCGGGGCAGTTCATCGAAACCGTCAAGGCGCCCGGCATGGGGAAGTTCCTCCACCGGGCGCTTGCGATAGCCTTGGGTGAACAGCAGGAACGGCACTCCGGCGCGGCGGGCGGTCTCGGCATCGATCTCGCTGTCGCCGACATAGACGGGTCTGCCATCGCCCAGCGCGGCAAGGGCGGCCTGCAGCGGCGCCGGGTCGGGCTTGCGTTCGGGCAGGCTGTCGCCGGCGATCACGCAATCGAGGAACCCCGCCAGCCCCAGATGCCGCAGTACCGCATGCGCGGGGGCCGCGGGCTTGTTGGTGCACAGGCCCAGCCTGTGCCCGGCCTGCCGCAGCGCCTCCAGCGCCTCCGGCACGCCGGGATAGGGCCGGGTCAGGCCGACCGCGCCTTCATAGGCGGCGAGGAACCCGGCCAGCAGCCGGTCCTGTTCGCTGTCGGGAATGCCGGCCGCCGCGCGCATGCGGGCGACGAAGACGCTGGTGCCCTCGCCGATGAAGCTGCGCGCCTGATCGAGGGTGATGTCCCCGGCCCCCTCGCGCCGCAGCAGATCGTTGGCAACGGCGTGCAGATCGGGCGCGCTGTCGATCAGCGTGCCGTCGAGATCGAAGACGATGCGCGCCCGCATGTTCGCTCACACTCAGACCGTAGCGCCGATGATGGCGGTCAGGCTGGTCACGCCGTCGACCTCCGAGAATTCATCGACGACCGCACACGCCTCGGCGAAATCCTGCCCGCGCGTATAGGGTCCGGGCGAGACCACGCAGGCGATGCCGGCGGCCACTGCCGAGAGCAGCCCGTTGCGCGAATCCTCCAGGGCGACGCAGGCGCGCGCGGGCAGGCCGAGCCGTTCGAGCGCGAGCAGGTAGACGTCCGGCGCGGGCTTCTTCCTCGGCACCTCGTCGCCGGCGGCGACCGCGGCAAAGATCGCCTCCGCCGGCGCCCCGAATGCGGCCTGGCACAGCGCGTCGACATTTGGCCGGCTGGTGGTGGTGGCGATGGCCACGGGCATGCCCTGCGCCCTGGCATCGGCAATCAGCTCGGCAATGCCGGGCCGGAGCTCCACCGCGCCTTCGGCGATCAGCTCGCCATAGCGCGCGGTCTTGGCGGCATGGATCCGCGGAATGTCGGCCTCCTCCGGCGCATCGGCGGGGTGGTAGTCGTGGATGAAGGCGCGCATGCGCTCCTTGCCGCCGGTCGTCTTCAGAAGCTCGCGATAGGTCGGCTGGTCCCAATGCCAGGACAGGCCGGCAGCGGCGAAGGTTTCGTTGAAGGCGCGGCGGTGGATCTCCTCGGTCTCGGCCAGCGTGCCGTCGACGTCGAAGATGATCGCCTCGAGCGTCATCGGTGGTTCTCCTTCGCGCGGGGCGTTCGGCCGGTCAGGCGGCTTGCAGGGCGCGGGCGGCGGCCTCGCGGATGGCGCGGATGTTGGCGCCGTAGACCTCCGGCTTGTCAACCGAGCCGCCGCGGAACACCGCCGATCCGGCCACCAGGCAGTCGGCACCGGCTTCCACCAGCGGCCCGACCGTGGTGGGATCGACCCCGCCATCGACCTGGATGTGGATCGGGCGATCGCCGATCATCGCACGGATCTTTCGCACCTTGTCCACCGCCGAGGGGATGAACTTCTGCCCGCCGAAGCCGGGATTGACGCTCATCACCAGCACCAGATCCACGAGATCGAGCAGGTATTCGATGCTCTCGGCCGGCGTGCCGGGGTTGAGGCTGACACCCGCCTTCTTGCCGGTGGCCCGGATCGCCTGCAGCGTGCGGTGGATGTGCGGGCCGGCCTCGACATGGGCGGTGATCATGTCCGCACCCGCCTCGGCATAGGCATCGATATAGGGATCGACCGGCGCGATCATCAGATGCACATCCATGAAGGTCTTGACGTGCGGGCGGAACGCCTTCACCGCCGGCGGGCCGAAGGTGAGGTTGGGCACGAAATGGCCGTCCATCACGTCCACATGCACCCAGTCGGCGCCCTGGGCCTCGATGGCGCGGATCTCGCGGCCGAAATCGGCGAAATCGGCCGACAGGATGGACGGCGCGATCTTGATCGAACGGTCGAAGCTCATGGTCGGGCTCCTTGCGGCTGCCCGCACTCTATCGCGCAACGGGCGGGATTGCTCAAGCGGCCGGCGGGAAGGGAGGACAACCCGCCGGCCCTCGCGCCGCGCCGCCGGGCGTTGCGGCGCGGCGACGCTGCGGCGCCATCGCCGGGCTCAGGCGGCGGAATCGATCCGCAGCGCCTCGCGCCAGCCCGGATAGAGCGCGTCGGCATCCTGGGGGAAGCTTTCGAAGGCCCGCGCGAATTCCCTGTGCTCCCTGGCGAATTCGACCGGATCGGCGCCTTCCTTCCAGCACTGCTCGGCCTGGCGCAGGCTGACCGCGCCCGCCGCCGCGCCGTCGATATGGCCGAAGGCACCGCCGCCGGCGGTCATGATCAGGTTGGAATGGCCGAGATTGGCGAAGAAGCCCGGCATCCTGAGCGCGTTCATGCCGCCCGAGATGATCGGCGTGGTCGGATTCATCCCCAGCCATTCCTGGTGGTAGAAGGGGCCGTCC
>RFIR01000171.1 GCA_003695135.1 Alphaproteobacteria bacterium
AGCAGGGCGAGCCCGCCGGCAAGGCCGAATTCCCGGATCACCGAGATGCCGGCCCGGGTGCGCGGCAGCGCGGCCCAGAAATCCCAGTCATAGGTGGCCCAGAACGATCCGGCGATGAAGAAGGCCAGCACCACCATCATCCGGGTCGAGCCGCCGCCGGCGGTGAACAGCGTGCCCGAGGCGCAGCCGCTGCCAAGCTGCATGCCGATGCCGAACATGAAGGCTCCCACCGCCGAGGCGAGCCCCATGGGCAGGATCACGCCGCGCGTGGCCCCCGCGGCGATCAGCGGGTAGGAAACGATGCAGATCAGCCCGATCAACAACATCTGCGCGCGCAGACCGCGTCCGCGCCCCTCGCGCACGAATCGCCGCCAGGCGCCTGTGAAGCCGAAGCTGGCGTGATAGAGCGCCAGCCCGGCCAGAATCCCGATCAGCGCCGATTCGATATGGCCGGTATCGCGGCCGCGCGCCTGTTCCTCGAGAAAGGCGAAGCCCGTCAGCACCAGCCCCAGAACGAGGGCGACCGCCACCACCTTCACATTGGACCTGCGTTGCATGCGTCACTCCTGAGCCAAAGCGGCAGAGCTGTCACCTCGCCTGCCCATGACGACTTCTCACATTGCGGTGAGAGGGCATTCGGAACCGCCCGGGAAATGCCATAAACCGAACAGCGATGTAAAATCCCGAAAGCGAGATGCGAGATGCTGCACGACGTGAACGACCTTGCGGTCAGCCTGCACACCCCGGCCGCATGCACGGAATGGAATGCCGTGCAGCACGGCTTCCTCGCCCATGCCGCGGTAACGCCCACGCATCTGGCGCGGGTGCTGGAGGCGGCGCCGGATTTCGCGCTCGCCCATGCCGCCAAGGGGCTGTTTCTGGTGATTCTCGGCCGGTCGGAATTGCTGCCCGTCGCGCGCCACGCGCTCGAGCTGGCTGCCGGGGGCGAGGCGAATGCGCGCGAGGCCCAGTATGTTGCCGCCCTGCGCGCAGCGGTGGAGGGACGGCTGCGGCTGGCCGCCGACATGTTCGATCAGCTGCTCGAAATCTGGCCCACCGATGCGCTGGCGATGAAGCTGGTGCAGGCGCTGCGTTTCATGTGCGGCGATCCGGGCGGCATGCGCCGCTCGGTCGAGGCCGTTGCGCCGCAGTGGGAGGACCACCCCATGCGCGGCTACCTTCTGGGCTGCCATTCCTTCGCGCTGGAGGAAACCGGCGAATATGGGGCGGCCGAGCGCGCAGGGCGCGCCGGGCTGGAACTGGCGCCCGACGATGCCTGGGGGCTGCATGCCGTGGCGCATGTCCACGACATGACCGGGCGGGCCGATGACGGGCTGAAATGGCTGGCGGGGCGCGAGGCGCACTGGGCGCATTGCAACAATTTCGGCTATCACGTCTGGTGGCACCTGGCGCTGTTCCATCTCGACCGCACCGAATACGACCGGGCGCTGGCGCTCTATGACACCAGGGTACGGGCGGAGCGGACCGACGATTTCCGCGACATCGCCAACGCCGCCTCGATGCTGTTGCGGCTGGAATTCGAGGGCGTCGATGTCGGCCATCGCTGGGAAGAGGTGGCCGAGCTCGCCGCCGCCCGCGTCGAGGACGGGGCGCTGGTGTTTGCCGATCTGCATTATCTGAGCGCGCTGATCCGCACCGGGCGGATGGCAGAGGCCGACCGCATCGCGCAGCGGCTGGCCGAGGAGACCGGTCAGATCCGGCATGATCAGCACGAGGTGGCACAGCTGACCGGCGCCGATCTGGCGCGCGGGCTGGTCCTGTTTCGCGATGCGGATTACAAGGCGGCACTGGCGGCGCTGCGCGCCGGCCTGGCCGGGCAGCAGCGCCTCGGCGGCAGCCACGCCCAGCGGGACGTCTTCCAGCGCCTGACCATCGAGGCCGCGTTCCGCGCCGACGACATGGATGCGGCCGAGACGCTGTTGCGGCAAAGAGCGCTCGCGCGCGGGGGCGAGGACGGCTATATGCAGCGCTGCATGGCCCGGGTGGCGCTGCGCCGGCAGGACCGGCGCGCGGCCGGGCTGGCGGCGCAATAGGACGGAACCGGATGACTGCGGCCCAACCGCCAAGACAGCGCGAGCTTCGCCTCGACTTCTTCCGGGGTCTGGCGATGTTCATCATCCTGCTGGCGCACACGCCGGGCAATTCCTGGACGCTGTGGATCCCGGCGCGGTTCGGCTTTTCCGACGCCGCCGAGATCTTCGTCTTCTGTTCCGGCTTTGCCTCGGCCATCGCCTTCGGCGCGGTCTTCGCCCGGCGCGGTCTCATGATGGGCACGGGCCGCATCGTCTATCGCATCTGGCAGGTCTACTGGGCGCAGATCGGCATGCTGCTGGCAACCGTGCTGCTGCTGTTTCTCATCGACCGCCACGCGCTCGGCCTGCAGGGCCACACCTATCTGCACAACCTGCCGGTCATGCCGCTTTTCGAGCGGACCGGCGAGGCGCTCATGGGGCTGGCCACGCTGAGCTGGGTGCCGAACTACTTCGACATCCTGCCGATGTATCTGGTGATCCTGGCCATGGTCCCGCTGGTGATGGCGATCCACCGCTTCGCCGGCAAGGAGGCGGTGTTCGCCGCCGTGCTGATCCTGTGGCTGACTGCGCAGTTCGCCGGCTATGCCTATCAACCCGATGCAGAGGGCTGGCCGCGGGCGGTTGGCGCCGGCTTTGCCGGGCTCAACCTGCCCTCGCGGCCCTGGGCGCCAGAGGTCACCTGGTTCTTCAATCCGTTCGGCTGGCAGATCGTGTTCTTCACCGGCTTTGCCTTCGGCATGGGCTGGCTGCCGAAACCGCCCGTGAACCGCCGGCTGATCATCGCCGCGGCAACCTATGTGGTGGCGGTGATCCCCTTTGCCTGGTTCCGCATCCATGGCGGCCAGTATCTGCCCGACGAATGGCTGGTGCAGGACTGGATCGCCGATGCCCGCGAGTGGGGCACCTTCCTGTGGTGGAAAAGCTGGGTCGGCGGCGCGCGCTATCTGCATTTCCTCGCGCTGGCCTATCTCGCCTGGGTCGCCGTGGGCGCGGGCGGCGAGCGGCTGCGCTCGGGCTGGACCGCGCCCGGCCGCCCGGGCCCGCGCCTGCAATGGGCCGCTGCGATCATCGCCCTTCTCACCTTCCCCTATGGCTGGGTGGACATGATCGCGGCCTGGTGGCCGGCGCTGAACGCCGCCATCGTCCACCATCTGACGGTGACGGCCGAGGCGATATTCGGCACCGATCTGCTGGTGCCGGGCGAGCGCATCGGGTTGCTGCAGCTCATCCATCTCGGTGCACTGCTGCTCCTGGCCTGGGCGGCGATCGGGCAGCGTGCGCGCGACTGGCTTCTGCGCGACGGCTTCCTTGCCCTGGTGCCGATCATCCGCAAGGTCGGCACCCAGTCGCTGGCGGTGTTCGTGTTCTCGATGCCGCTGGCGCAGGCCAATGGCTGGGTGCTGGATCTGATCGGGCGCGAGGCATGGAGCTGGGCGCTGGTCAACCTGTCGGGATTCCTGATCCTGATCGCGGTCGCGTATGTCGTCGGCTGGTTCCGCAGCCAGCCCTGGCGCAAGCCGGCATCCCAGAGCGGTGCCGCACGGCGCGACGGTCTGGTGCGGATGCCGGCAGAGTGAGGCGGGGCCGGACCGGCGCAAGGGGACACGGCGCGGTCGTGGCCGGACCGCGCTGCGAGGGCGTGAGATGAACCAGAACCTATCCGAGGCGCCGATGCCGCTGATCCCGTGCCCGCCGCCGGGCACGCGGATGGTCGTGGCCCAGCTCGGCCAGACGCTGGACGGGCGCATCGCCACCGTGACCGGTGCATCGAAATACATCAACGGCCAGGCGGCGCTCGATCACCTGCACCGGCTGCGCGCGCATGTCGATGCGGTGGTGGTCGGTGTCGGCACGGTGGCGGCCGACGACCCCGCGCTGACCGTGCGCCGTTGCCGCGGTTCCAACCCGGCCCGGGTGGTGATCGACCCCAATGGCCGCATGCCGCGCGATGCGGCGATGCTGCACGACCGCGCCGCGCCGGTCTGGGTGATCAGCGCACCGGGCGTCGCGGCCCCGGCCGGGGCCCGCGCGATCCATCTGCCGGTGCGCAATGGCTGCATCGCCCCGCGCGCCATTGCCGGGGCACTGGCCCGGCGCGGCATGACCCGGCTCCTGATCGAGGGCGGCGCCGACACGCTGGCCCGCTTTCTCGATGCCGACGGCGTCGATCTGCTGCACATCCTGATGGCGCCGATGATCATCGGATCGGGCAAGCAGGGGCTGCAGCTTGCGCCGGTCGAAAAACTGGATCAGGCTAGACGGCCGGTAACGCGGGTCCATGTGTTCGAGGACGGCGACGTCCTGTTCACCTGCGATCTGCGCGAAAGCTGGGAGCGCACCAATGTCTGAACCGCTGAGCTATCACTGGCTGCAAAAGCTGCTGCACTGGCTGGTCGCCCTTCTGGTACTCTACCAGATCCCGGTCGGCATCATCATCATCAATTTCGACAACAAGCCGGTGCTGGACGGCATGTTCGGCAAGGGCAGCTTCGACACCATCTATTATTTGCACAAGAACTTCGGCCTGACGCTCTTGATGCTGATGGCGCTGCGCCTTCTGGTCCGCGCCTTCATGGGCAAGCCCCGCTACTATCCCGAGCTGACGGATTTCGAGCGGGTGGCGAGCACCATCGTGCACTGGGCGCTCTATGTGCTCTTGATCGTCACCCCGATCATCGGCTGGATCGGCATCAGCGCCTTTCCTGCCCTTCCCGACTATTTCGGGTTGTTCAAGGTGCCGGGGATCTGGGCGCCCGATCGCGAGTTTTCGCTGCAGATCCTGGGCGTGCACCGCATTCTGGGGCTGTCGATCGCCGCGCTGGCGATCCTGCACATCCTCGCCGCGCTCTATCACGGGCTGATCAAGCGCGACGGGGTCTTCTCGCGCATGACCCGATAGCCGGCAGGCGCTGCCGGCCGGTCAGCCGGGCGGAATGGCGAGCAGATCGACATGCCCGATGGTGACGCGCCGGGCCCGGCAGCGGGCGGCGAACCATTCGGCCACCACCGCCTCGGGCAGAAGGCCGGTCTCGCTCACCGCCAGCGCCGCGCCCTCGGCCAGCGCCTCGATCAGCCTGTGGTCGGCCTGGGTCAGCTGCCAGGGGCTCGGCGACAGATCGACCCTGTAGCCGCGTTCGCGCAGCATGGTGGCAAGCACCGCAACCCCATCGGGCCCCAGCGCGGGGCCGAAGCCCTTGTCGCCGCGCTGGTGGCGGTGAAAGGCCGCCAGCGCATCCGCCTCGGCTTCATGCGGGGGCTCCCATTGCTCCAGCCCGTCATAGCTGAGCGCGAAATAGAGCACGGCGGTGCTCGCCCATCCCGCCGACGTGATCACCGGCTCGGCGCTGCTCGACCTGGTCTCCGAAGACTGGCTGCGCCGGCTGGTCGATGCCGTCCCGCG
>RFIR01000172.1 GCA_003695135.1 Alphaproteobacteria bacterium
CGATACATGCAAACCATGAAAACAACGCCCGTAGGGCGCGCATTCATGGCGCGCCAATGCGCCTGCCCCGGCTGCCGGAGCCTCCGGCGGCGATACATGCAAACCATGGAAACAACGCCCGTAGGGCGCGCATTCATGGCGCGCCGCGGCGGTTGATCCGGCCGACGGAGCCTCCCACGGCGATACATGCAAACCATGAAAACAACGCCCGTAGGGCGCGCATTCATGGCGCGCCGCGGCGCGTGGTCCGGCCGCGCGGTGCGATGGTGCGCAATGAATGCGCACCCTACAGAGATGCCCTGCTGCACCGGATCACCCCGCGCTGCCCGCGCAGGGCGGCCGGGTCCGGCCGGCATTCCCCTCAGGGCGCATTCATGGCGCGCCAATGCGCGTGGTCCGGCTCTATTCGGCTACAGCATTGAAATTGAACAGTTTTTCACCGTTCAGCCGGTAGCCGTCGATGAGCTGTCGTGCCCGGTCCGAAACCAGCCAGCGTTCCAGCTTCATCGCCAGATCATTGCGCACATGGCTGTGCCGCGCCGGGTTGACCGGCAGATAGGCATACTGGTTGAACAGCGCCGGATCGCCGGCGTAGAGCAGCGCCAGCCCGGCCTTGTTGCCGAAATTGAGCCAGCTCGCCCGGTCCGACAGCACGTAACCGCCCATGCCCGCGGCGATGTTGAGCGCCGCGCCCATGCCGGCCCCGACCGACTTGTACCAGGCCCCGAACGCGGCCGGATCGCGCCCAGCCGCGCGCCACAGCGCGAGCTCGCGCCTGTGGGTGCCGCTGTCATCGCCGCGGCTGACGAAGACGGCCTTGCCGTCGGCCCCGGTATCGGCGATGCGCTGCAGCGCCTGTACCGCGCTGCCGGCCGTGGCGATCTGCGCGGGGTCCTCGCGCGGGCCGATCAGCACGAAATCATTGTACATGATCTCGCGGCGATGGGTGGCATGGCCCTGGGCGACGAACTCCTCCTCGGCCGCGCGGGCATGGACCAGCACCGCATCGACATCGCCGGCCCGGCCCAGCTTCAGCGCCTGTCCGGTGCCGACCACCAGGAGCTGAACCTCCAGATCGAGATCGGCGCGGATCGCCGGCAGCAGCACATCGGCCAGCCCGGAATTGTGAAACGAGGTGGTCACCGCCATGCGCATCACCTCGGTGGCCTGCGCCGGGACGGCGAGGCCGGTCATGGTCAGCAGCGGCAGGGCCGCAATCAGCAGTCTTCGCGGTATCTGGTTCATTCGACGATGTCTCCGTTGAGAAAGGCCCGCGCCTCCGCCGTCTCGGGCCGGTCGAAGAAGACGGCGGCGGGGGCGTGTTCATGCACCCGGCCATGCAGCAGGAACACCACGTTATCGGCCAGCCGCCGCGCCTGACCGATATCGTGGGTGGTGAAGATCAGCCTTGTGCCCGTCTGCTTGGCCGCGGTCAGGATCGCCTCGATCTCGCGCGTGGCCCGCCCATCCAGCGCCGCGCAGGGCTCGTCGAGAAACAGGAGGTCCGGGGTCATGATCAGCGCCCGGGCCAGGGCAAGCTTCTGCTGTTCGCCCATCGACAGCACCGGGGCCTGACGGTCGAGCATCCCGCCCAGCCCGACCCGCACCGCCCAGTCGCGCGCGCGGGCCAGCGCCTCGGCCCGGCGCGCGCCATGCATGCGCAGCGGATAGGCGATGTTTTCCAGCACGCTGCGCCGCAGCATCACCGGGCGCTGGAAGACGAAGGCCTGCCGCCGCTGCGCCTCGGCCGTCGGGCAGGCCCAGCGGATCTCGCCAAGGCTCAGCCGCGCCGCCCCGTGCAGCAGCCGCAACAGCGTGGTCTTGCCGGCGCCGTTGGGGCCCAGAACCACGCAGGCGCCCTGCCCCGCCAGTTCCAGATCGACCGGCCCGACCAGCAGCCTGCCCTGCCGCCGGGTGCCGGCGCCGCGGACGCTGAGCGGGAACAGATCGCTCACCACCGGCCCTCCCGCTCGGTGCGGCTCAGCCAGTGAATGGCCAGGTTCACCGAGATCGCCAGCCCCATCAGCACGAAGCCGAGCGCCAGCGCCAGCGCGAAATCGCCCTTGCCGGTCTCCAGCGCGATCGCCGTTGTCAGCACCCGAGTGGCATGGTCGATATTGCCGCCCACGATCATGATCGCCCCGACCTCGCCGATGGCGCGGCCGAAGCCAGCCAGCGCCGCGGTCAGCAGCGCCCGGCGCGCATCCCACAACAGCGTGCGGATCTTCTGGCCCTGGGTGACGTTCATCGAGATCAGTAGGTCATGATATTCCTGCCACAGATCGCGCAGCGACTGATGCGCGATGGAAGCGATCAGCGGCACGATGATGATCACCTGCGCGATCACCATCGCGGTGGGCGTGAACAGCAGCCCCAGCACCCCCAGCGGCCCCGAGCGCGACAGGATCACATAGACGATCAGCCCCACCACCACCGGCGGCAGCCCCATCAGCGCATTGAGCAGCGCGATCACCAGCCGGCGCAGACGGAACCGCCGCACCGCCAGCAGTGCCGCCAGCGGCATCGCGATCAGCGAGGCGACGAGAAGCGCGCTCAGCGACACCTGCAGCGAACGCGCGGCGATCTCGACCAGCGTCGCATCGAGGCTGATCACCAGCCGCAGCGCCTGAGCCAGCCCGCTCCACAGATCCTCCATGCCGTGGCGTCCCTCCCCGTTCAGCCGCGTTCGGCCAGAAAAGACCAGCTTGCGCCGCGAGATGCCAGTGGATTTCGCCCCGGCGAAGGCGGCGAAACGGGGGCCGCACCCGGTCGGCCGGTGGCGGCATCCGGCATTCCGGTGGCAGGGTGCGGGATCAGGCCCTCCGGACCGCAGAGCCGATGGGCAGCCGGTGACGCCGGATTGACAGGCGCGCCTTGCCCGGAGACTCTCCCGGCCCATAGCCAAGGATCAGATCGGGGAGGCGACGATGCCGCGGCCCGCCCTTTTCACCGCCTTCGCCATGACGCTGGCCATGATGGCGGCGCTTGCCGCCCCCGCGACGGCCGGCGATACGGAAGCCGCGAACCGGCTGTTCGTGCAGAGCGTCAAGGCCTGGAAAGAGGCGTCGGCCCTGAGCGTCGAGGACTTCATGGACCGCGCGACGGCCGAGCGCCGCGTCGAATTGCTGGGCGAGGTGGTGAGCGCGCTTGAGCGCATCGTCGAGCGCCACCCCGGCTCCGATCTCGCGGTGCGATTGATCATTGGCGAGAAGATCGGGCCGTTGTCGCTGGCAGGCGCGAAGGCCGCGCTGGCCGCGGCGCGGGCCGAGCTGGAAGGGACCTGTGCGCCACCGCCCACGGCCGAGTGTCTGTTCGCAGCGGCGCTGAATATTGCGCGCGGGATCGAGGATGGAGAAACGCGCGCACAGGCACTCGAGGACGTCGCGGGAGCACAGGCCGATGCAGGATTGTTCGTCGACGCGCTGGAGACGGCGCGCGGGATTGACGACGTACTGTTTCGCGTATTGGCGCTTAATCTCATCGCCGATGCTCAGGCCAAAGCAGGGCTGTTCCCGGAGGACGTGCTGGCGACAGCGCACAACATCGACGACTCGGTACTGCGCTCCGCGGTGCTAACAGCTATCCGAATAGATTTCTCGGTGGCACAGGCCGCGGCACAGGCTAATGTGGGGTTGTACCCAAAGGCGCTGGAGACCGCACGCGGGATCGAGGATAGGGAAGGTCGCGCACGGGCTCTCGCGCTGGTCGCGAGAGCACAGGCCCAAGCAGGGTTATTCACCGACGCGCTGGAGACCGCGCGTGAGATCGACGATGCGAATAAGCGAGTGGAGGCGCTCACTCATATTGCGAAGGCACAAGCCAAGGCGCGGTTGTTCACCGACGCGCTGAAAACAGCGCGTGGAATTAAGGACGCAGAAGACCGCGAATGGGTACTTCGGGACATCGCAGAAGCCCAGGCTGGGGCCGGGCTGTTCGCCGCGGCTCTGGAGACGGCGAGCGGGATCGGCGATACGCGACATCGGCAATGGGCTCTAGCGCGCATCGCTGCGGCCCAAGCCAGAGCGGGGTTGCTAGCTGAGGCTCTGGAAACGGCGCGAGGATTCAACGATACTTTTTTCCAGGCATTTACGCTCACAAGCATAGCCGAGGTCCAGGACAAACCGGAACTGGTCGCCGAGGCGTTGGAGACGGCGCGAAAAATCGAGGATGCCGCGAGCCGCACATGGATCATCACGCGCATCGCCGAGGACCGTGCTGATCCGGAACTGTTCGCCGAGGCGCTTGCAGCCACGCGCGGGATCAAGTCTACGGTAGTGCGCAACTTTACTCTACGAAGTATCGCTGAGGCACAGGCTAGGATAGGGTTACTCGCGGCGACTCTGAAGACCGCGCGCGGGATCGAAGATACCCGGGAGCGTGCTGAAGCGCTCGCTCGCATTGCTGTATCGCTTTCCAAATGACCGTTCCGCGCGCTCCGCAGCGCGCGCATTCATCACCCACCCTCGTGCCAGCGCCCGTTCCCGCCTCACACCAGCCCTTCCATCCATTTCCGCAGCCGGAA